>NZ_VFTW01000020.1:0-108992 GCF_006440815.1 Mesorhizobium sp. B2-8-3 | reverse complement strand
ATCGGCGGATCCTTTTGGCGAAGAATCCTCCAATCAAATCACTTCAAGCCGTCCTCACCCTTGCGTCGTGTACTGTGGAATCCGCTTCAGCGCGACACGCTTTAAGCGGCGAGCGGCGAGACGGGCCGGCGCAGCGGGCGCCGGATCGGCGCCCCAGACGTGACGTAGTCCGCTCCTGGCGGGGCCTGCATCGACAGGCGACCATGACCGCTCAGCGCCGCCTGGGAGCGGGTGGGAAAAAACAGCCGAAAGACCCCATCAGCCAACCTACCCGCCGTCGGAAGAGCCCTTAACGCAGCCCTCCTACAATCAACGCCAGGGAGCGATGTCCCCATTGGGCTCACGACAATGACGCGACCACCTCCAGCATCACCTCCGTCGCGCCGCCGGCGATGGATAGGACGCGTGCATCCCGCGCTATGCGCTCGATCGGACTCTCTCGCATAACGCCCATAGCGCCGTGGAACTGCACGCATGCATACAACACCTCGTTGACAAGTTCGCCGCAGATGGCCTTCAACATCGAGATTTCGCGCAGGCAGTCGTCGTCCGCCGCCATGCGCCAAGCGGTGGCATAGAGAAACTCACGGCTTGCCTCCACTTTCGCAGAGAGCATCGCAAGACGTTGACGGATCGCCTGCATGTCCCACAGGACGCCCCCGAATGCGCGGCGCGTTTTTACCCAGGAGAGGGTCATATCGATCGCGGCCTCGGCCATCCCTATCGCCATGCCTGCAAGAACAAGGCGCTCATTCTGGAAGTTGCGCATTATGGAGTAGAAGCCCTGTCCCTCCGCGCCGAGCACGTTCTCGGCGGGGATGCGGCAACCGTCGAAGACGAGCTCCGCCGTATCGGAGGAGCGCCAGCCGAGCTTGTCCAGCTCGCGGGCGACACTGAAGCCCGGCGTCCCCTTTTCGACGAGGAACATCGTGATCCCGTGGCTTCCTGCCGAGGGATCAGTCTTGGCTGCGACGCAGTAGAGATCCGCGTGAACGCCATTCGTGATGTAGAGCTTCGTACCGTCGAGCACATAGGAGTCGCCATCTCGCAGCGCACGCGTGCGGATGGCCTTCACGTCCGAGCCCGCATCCGGCTCCGTTATAGCGACCGCGGTGATCACCTCGCCGCTGATAATGCCCGGCATCCAGCGCGCCCGCTGGGCTTTGGTGCCGTCGTGAAAGACATACAAGGAAGCCATGTCGGCATGGACCAGCATTGCATCGGCGACGCCGCCATAGGTCGAGCGCCCGAGCTCCTCGGCGAAGACCGTTGATGCGACCGCGTCCATCTCGGCACCACCGTACTCGGCAGGGTAGCGGATGCCGAAGAAGCCGAGCTCGCCCATGCGGCGCAGGATCGGACGAGGAATGAATCCGTTCTCCTCCCAGAGATCCGCACACGGCTTGATTTCCTCATCCACGAACCGGCGCACTTGGTCGCGCAAGAGCTCATATTCCGCCGCCACCCAAGGCAGTCCGGGTTCTCGTGCCGATACCCAAGCTTTGTCCATCATCTTCATCCGCTCTGCATGCGTCCAATGCAAGGGCACCGCCAGGATTGGTGCCCAAGGTCGGGGGGCATTCCGGCAAGCTAGAGTTCGACCTCCTCTCTCGGTCCCTCCGAGAGTGGGGAGCCTTTGGAATTTGCCATCCAACGCATTCCGTCGATCACTTCCGCCAGTTCGGCGAGCGTCGGGCGCTCAAAGAGGTTGCGAAGCTGCACGTCGACGCCGAAGATCTTCCGCATGCGCGACACCGCCCGCATCACCAGGAGCGACTCCCCGCCCAGGCCGAAGAAGTTGTCGCGACGGCCGATTGCCTCGACCTTAAGGAGATCGCACCACAGCGCGGCCAGCGTCTTCTCGGTCTCCGTCAACGGGGCGGCGAATTCTTGCGCAGGCTGGAAGTTTTCCGCGATCGGCTCGGGAAGCGACGAGCGGTCGATCTTGCCGTTGGACGTGAGCGGCATCCGTTCGAGGCAGACATAGTGCGTCGGAATCATGGATCCTAAGAGTTCTTCGGCGAGGTGCGCGCGCAGGTCCGCGACGGTCAGGGGTTTCGACGAGACATAGTAAGCCACAAGTCGCGCGATACCGTCTTCGGCCGCTGGCGGTTCGACATCGCCCATTTGGACCATCGTTGGTGTCGCTGGCGTCGTCGTCGAGTTGGCGATGGCGATGACAGCGCATTCCTGAACGTGTGGATGCTTGAGAAGCCGCGCTTCTATCTCGCCCAACTCGACACGTGCGCCACCAATCTTCACCTGATGATCGGCGCGGCCGAGAAAGTCCAGGCGCCCTTCCGAGTTCCAGCGGGCGAGATCCCCCGTCTTGTACAGCCGCAGCTTCGAAAACCCATCTCGAGGATCGGGGACCGTAAGGAAACGCTCGTCGGTCAGGTCAAGGCGATTGAAATAGCCTCTCGCGAGACCGTCGCCGGCAATGAACATCTCACCGATGGTGCCGGAGGCGGTGGGCTGATGTGCTTTGTCGAGGACGTAGATGCCCGCATTGGCGGCCGGAACGCCGATCGGCACCGATGCGGATTGATCCCGGTCGATGTCGAAACGGTGAATCATGCAGCCAACCGTGGCTTCGGTTGGTCCGTACTCGTTGTAGATTTCGATGGGGTGGGGGATGGCGTTCGTGATATCGCGAGCCAATTCAGTTTTGAAATCCTCGCCGCCCACGATGAACTTGCGCAGCCTTGTGGTCTCGAGATTGCGGTCGCGGATCATCGCGAGATGCGCCGGCGTCAGCTTCATGATATCGACGGCATTGTCGTCGATGACCTTGAGCACGACCATGCTCTGGACTCCGGGATCACCGAGATAGACCACGATGCGGCCGCCGGTGACGAGTGGCGTAAAGAGTGTGGTAACGGTCAGGTCGAAGGCAAGGGATGAGAAAAGGGGCCATGCGTCACCTTCGCTGGAACCGTATACCCGAGCGGCCCACCAGATGTAGTTCACCAGGCTCCGGTGCTCGATCACGACGCCCTTGGGCGTGCCGGTCGAGCCGGAGGTGAAGATGATGTAGGCGGCGGTGTCCGGAGTGGCAGCGGATGGTCGGGCCGAGTCCGGCTGAGTCAAAATCGACCCGAAATCGGCGTCGAGCACGAAAATGTCTGCAAGGTTCGGGGACATGACGGATTGAAGGCGCGCCTGTGTGATCGCCACCGGCGCCCGCCCGTCGGTCCCGTTGGCAATGTCCTTCAGGATCGTTGCGAGACGCCCCTTGGGTGTTGCCGCATCCAACGGCACATAGGCCGCGCCGGACTTCAGGACGCCCAAGATCGCGACGACGACCTCAATGGAATGCTCCATGAACACAACGACAATCCGACCTGGCCCAGCGCCGGTCGAACTTAGATGCGTGGCCATCTGGTTGGAGCGTTCGTCGAGCTGCCGGTACGTCAGCATTGCGTCACCGAAACGGATCGCTTCGGCGTTGGGACTACGCCTCGCCTGGTCGCGGAAGAGATCGATGATCGTCCTGTCCGACGGGTAGGGCGCCGCCGTGGCGTTGTACTCGACAACCAGCGCCTGATGATCGGCATCTTTCGGGAGGGGAAGTGCTACGCCCTTCGCCACGATAGGTAGGACTTCATTCATGAGATACGCTCTCCATTGCAGAAATCAAAAATCAATCACGTCAATCGCTCAGCCCTTCGGGTTGCCTGGCGATAGAGCTCTGCGATGGCAGGTGCGTCCGGCTCCTCCAGCATACGGCTATCGTTGCAGTCCTCGGGCCC
Source organism: Mesorhizobium sp. B2-8-3 (assembly GCF_006440815.1). Taxonomy (NCBI): domain Bacteria; kingdom Pseudomonadati; phylum Pseudomonadota; class Alphaproteobacteria; order Hyphomicrobiales; family Phyllobacteriaceae; genus Mesorhizobium; species Mesorhizobium sp. B2-8-3. The sequence goes on along the minus strand of NZ_VFTW01000020.1, from coordinate 105,240 downwards.
GAAATAAAACTCGGCTTGGGGCATCACTCGAAGCCATTGGCGCGGCGCCGCACCCGATCGCATCCAAGCCTTGTTCGGAAGGAATATGCATACTCGACCCGAATACGGGGTGGGGATGTACCGCCGCAAAGCCGTGATCGCCGTGGATTTGAGTCGAGCTCTGCTCGCCAGCACCGGATCTGCCGTGATAGGCTCTTTGCTTTTGCGAACGGGGGTCACGAGGGCGCCGACGCGCCCGCCAAGGTTCCCGAGACGCCTGCCGAAATACCGGAGACGAGCGCCGAATGTCGGCAGCTTTGCTATCTCTCGCAGAAATGAATCGGCGGTGCGACTGGCAAAGAAATATAGCTGACGCGGCAATTCCTTAAAGATGATGGGGTGTAGGGGGCCAAAGAGCGCCATGCACGGGACCTCCGCTCCGCGTTGACGCAGGATTTTTGCCAGCTCGAGAGCGGTTGCAGCGCCGGAGCAGTAACCGGCGATGATGTACGGACCGGTGGGCTGATATGCGACGATCTGGCGGGCGAAATACTCCGCGATATCTTCGACGCGTTCCATCGGGTCGCTCTGCCCATCGAAGCCAGACGGTTGGAGTGCGTAGAACGGCTGATCGCCACCCAGGTGCTTCGACAGGTCCGAGAATGAGAAGGGCGCCCCGATATGCCCGGGCACGGCATAAATGGGCGTGCGTGTTCCGCGAGACTGCAGGGGAATGATTGCTGGCTGTTGCCGGGCTGCAGCCGTGGCCATGTTCAGAAACGCGATGATTTCGCCCTTCCGGTTACGCAACTGGTCGGAAGACTCGGCAGTCAGTGCGCCAACTGGGGCGTTGCAGCGCAGCCGGTCGCCCTCTGCCCAGACCTTGATGTCCTTGACCGCGAGGTCTGCGAGAAGCTCCGGGATCTGCATCAAGTCCGCCGACATAGGGCCTCTCGAGTTGGTTGACCTCCTCGCTTATCCGCAGTGCATCGTAGGTGAATGATGGCATCGCCGACATTTCAATTCCGGACTACCACTCAATTCCGGACTGCCACGGTCCCGATGTACCCGGGTTTCGGTACGAACCTATGGACAGCCCAATCCCTTTCCTCCCAGGAAAGGGGCTGTCCTAAACCGCATCCCAAGGCCTTGGAGATAGCCTCCAGCCGGGTCCAGCGCCGGAGGAAGCCTTCCAGCCGGTCTTGCGGAGCAAGGGCGGTGTAGGACCCGTATTCGGAGGCGGAAAAGCAGAGCGCTGCGATCTCATCCGCTTCGGGCACCGGCAGAACTGCCTCGATGTCCACCCCGACCTCCTCCCTGGTCGAAAGGGCGACGACCGCGACATCTCCGGATCGTGAGACGCTGAAGCGCAAATCGCGAGCAGGCATGCGGTGCGAGAGGTGGGGTTTGCCCAGGCGTCCATATTCCAGTTCGATGTCGGACGGCGAGATTCCCAGTTTGGAGGCGAGGAGCCGGCGCAGCAGCCCACGGGTAGCTTCAAAGCGGCGGCGGTCCCGCTCCAGTCTCAACCCCTCGGCGCGCCGACGTTCCTCTTCGTTGAGGCAAACGCCTATCTCGCGGATGACGTTCTGCTCAGCATCGAGCATGAATGCCAGGACCTCCAAACCATCTTTGTCGAGAACCGGTATTATGATCCCGGGTCTCAGCCCGACTTTATCCAAAGAGTTTGAGGGGGGCGGTGCCGGCTCCACAACAGACTGACTGACGCCGAATCTGGGTCGAATTAATCGATGTCCCGGCCGAGCCGAGACAACGTGAAAATTCCAGCTCTCGCCAAATGCGCCATGGCGATCGTCCCCGCCCGCGCCGGAAAATTGGATAAAGTCGAGCACGGGGCAGCACTCAGAAGTCATACGTGGATCCCGATCGCTGGGAACGCTCGTTCATGCGGAATCCCGATGAAACAATCACGTAAGAGCGAAAGCAAGGAGCGGCTGGTGGATATTTTGATGTATGGATGTGCTATAAAGACCCAGATATGCTGCTGCTCGCGAGGGGTCTGTCGGAGGCGAAACGGCCGAACTTATCTTGACACCTATCTTGACGATGAACTCGCGCCCCATTGATCTCCTGCTTTGACGAGTAAGGCTGCTGGCCAAAGAGCAGTTTACTTGGATGCGGAATGCCCAGATCAAAGCAATCTCCGCTTCGCTTGCGATGCCACCGTCAGTTAAGGTCCAATTCGGATTACCTCTTCTGACTGATTGATCGGCCATGGTGGCTACGTGGCCACTTGGAATCTATGGCTCCAGCGGTAGGAGTCGAACCTACAAGCCTTCCGGCGTCGCATCAACAGTGCGGTGCGTCTACCAATTCCGCCACGCTGAAACATAGATTAGACAAATCCAACCTCTCCTTTGTCCTCGCCTGCCGAACCTGCCGATCGATGGTGCAAGAGCCTGCCTCAAAAACTTGATACAGAGTGGCAACTCCTATTTTGCTCGACACTTCAAGCCGCGGCCTGTCTCATGCGAGTGGCAATGGTCCCTAGCACCCGCTTGGCACCGCGCAGCTTTGCCTCGATGCGGCGCTCTGGACTGTCTCTGCCTATTGCGATCCACGTCAAAGGATGCTCGGCATTGGCCAGGTGTGACTTGTGCCCGGCGGTGCCTGCCAGAAAATCGTAGCCGCGCTCCCCGCGTCCGAAGCTGTCCTCAATGGCCAGCACATGGCTGACAAGCCCGGGCTTGAGCCGGCCGTCGCGCTCAAACAAAAAGCCGCTTTGATAGTTGAGAACACGGCCGTCATGCACGAAATTGTACAAGACTCCAATTGTCTGGTCCCCAGCCAGCGTCCGTGAGATGCGGACGGTCCCCGTGGGAACTCCGCGCGCAATGAGGTCCTCGTGAAACCGACGGAAGCTCGGATTGGCAAAAGATCCCTTGTGTCTCCACCGCGCCTGATGAAGCTCGGCGAGCAAATCAAACGCGGCGAGCGCCTCCGATGTCGCTTCCAGCGTCCGGAACTCAATGGGGCCGCGTTCCGCATATAACCGCATGGCACGGCTTACCGCTTGGCGAGTATTGCGGCCCAACGTGGCGCGGTAATTTCCGCCTTTCTGCCGGACTTTGGCGAAATCAATCCACCGTGCCGTATCTTCCGCTTTGACCTCGGTAAGGAACCCAGCCCTACGCGCGGTGCGGCAAGCGGCCAATTCGAAGTCCCGATCAATTCCGGAGAGCACCAGCTGGTCGGAGTAGCGCAAGTGATGTGCCAGAGCCTCGAGGCATGCCACCCTGGTGGCATCGGCCAAGGATCGCTCCGCAAGAATATTGTTGTACTCGATGAACAATCGATCGAAATGAACGTCTCCGGTTTCATTGAGCAGCCAACGCGCTCGTGCATGCAGCCCGAAACTCCACGCCCTCCGCCGGCAAATAATCGCCAGGCCGACGATCTTGCTTGACGTCCGAGCGACTAAAACGTGGGGTTGCGCCCCCGCCGGGAGATGCCGCAGCCAAGTTCCGATCCAAAGCCAGGACAGATAGAATGAGTGAGTTGCTCGCGCTTCGAGCTCCTTCCAATCGGTCTCAAGTTTCGCGATGTTCTGCAAGACCTCCACGCTAACGTCGATCACCGTATCCTGAGGCATGGCAGGCTTGTCTGAAGCAACACGATAGCGCTTCGCATCGACAACCGAGATGTCGCCAGATTCTGACATGCCCCCATCTTTCAAATACTTTGCCTTCGACGCCGTGCCATTGGCTAAATACTTCGCCAACGCCCCACGTTATGATTCCAGCGGGACGCGCCCTGGATTACTAGCGTTGCGGCCGCCGGAGGCGAATTGCCATGTCCAGGGCAAAATCCTTTGCCAGGCATCAATTCGGACTCATCACCTGATCCGCCAGCACGCGGCCAGGCCCTACGTCGTTGAGAGTGCTCGCGGCCGGCAAGCTGTCGCCGGTCGGCGACGAGGTTGGGACCGGCGAACCGGCTGGCTCTCCTGGCTGGCTTTCGCCCACGATGATGTTGACGAGGTCACCTGGCCGCAACAGGGTCATCCCGGCGGACTCGATGCTGACCGGCCCGGCTGTCGATTGCCGCACGATTTGATAGGTCACCCTGTTCGCGTTCGTCGCGAACTGGGCCGCAAACTGGGCGCGGGTCACCGGCAACGTGTACAGGATGCCTTCGCTTGCGTTCAAATCGCGTACATTGGCCGCGATCTGGCTCTCCGTCGTCTCAAGCTCGACCTCCAGATCGTTCCTGAGGTCGGCACGAGTTTGCAACACCTCAGCCTCCAGCGAAGCGACGCGCTGCTTGGCGCTCGCGTACTGGTTGCGGGCGTCCCGCCGACGCTGTTCCGCGTCGGACAACTCGCTCTGGGCCTGGTCCATCATCGTCACGTTGAGAACTTTGCGGTCCACGAGCGTGCGCATACTGTTGACGCGCTCCTGGCGCAGCTTGACGAGTTCGTCGAGCGATTCCATGTGTCCATACGCGACGACATCCTGCTTGGCCGCCTCCAGCGCAGTCAGGGTCGCGTGTTCGCGATACTTGCGGGCCATGGCGAGGGCACTACGACGGTCGCTCTGCTCATTGACGAGGTTGGCGGCTTCGACCGCGCCGGCCAATTCCAGCAACTGGGACGGGATCTTGGGCGCCGTACCGTCGCGCTCGGCCTCCAGGACCGCCCCGCGCGCGAGCAGTTTCACCATGGCATCGATCGCCCCGCTCCGCTTCTGGGTTTCACGCACGGCTTCGATCTTCTGCCACGGCTCGCTCTGGCCCTGGTTCAGTCCGCCGGCGAGCGCGATGGCATGTAGGATCGTCATGCCGGGCGCGTACTTGAACGAGCCTGGATTCTTGACCGGCCCCAGCACGTAAATGGGCGAGCGCTCCAGCGACACGATGTTGACCAGCCCCTTGCGGCCAAGCAGTTGTTCGAAGGTTTCCACCAGGTCGGCCTGTACTTGTTGCGCCGACCGGTTGGCGACCGCAATGGAGCCAAGCAAGGGCACGGAAATCGTGCCGTCCTCCTGGACAGTATATTCGCCGCTCAGTTCCGGACGCTGCAGGATGCCGCCCAGCGCCGAGGCCGAGGACGCGCCCGCCCACTTGTCTTCCTCGACGTCGACTCGCTCGTAGAACGCGACCTTGAGGCGATCGCCGACGCCGAACAGGCCTCCTGTTGGCACGTCTGGCGCCATGCCGAGCGTTTTGGAGCGCTCGGAATTGGTGGCGACGGCAGGGGCGGCGCTCCTTTCGATCAACGCTGCGGTAGACGCATCCGGTCCCGTGCTGAGAGTTTTGGAGCGCTCGGTACTGAGGACGGTAGGCGCGGCGCTCGGTTCGATCAGAGCGGCGGCCAACGGCACGATCGCGCGGGAGGGTTCGGCCGTGGCTTGGGCCGGTTGATCTTGCCAGCTGTCGATAGCAGCAGACACCTTCTGTGCCAGAATTCCGGAGACCTCCTCGACCTTCTGTGCCAAGGTTCCGGAGACCTCCTCGACCTTCAGCATCACGGGTCCGGAGACCTCCTCGACCTTCTGTGCCAAGGTTCCGGAGACCTCCCCGACCTTCAGCATCACGGGTCCGGAGACCTCCTCGACCTTCTGCATCACGGGGCCGGAGACATCCTCGATGGCCTTCCAGTTTCTGATCGCGCCTGCTCCCAGGGCGGCGACGCCAGAGAGCCCCATGACAAACAGGACGCCTTTCATGCCGCTCCGGGCCAAATGCGACGAGGAGGAAGTGACGGGTTCGGAGTTGTATTTTGTATCCATGGCCATGGCGTGTGTCTTTCGCTTTTTCAATGGTGGCCATCCCGTCCCGAACTGGTCGAGCCGAGCAAGGCTCTGCCTTATCGTGACCCTTCACCGCCAGCGGCACAACTATCCCTTTGTGGGCACTCCTTCGGGATAAACACCGCCTTGCACGAACTCGTTCAATGAGCAGATTACCGCGCCGCAGGAGAACCTCTTTGACGGGCAAACGAGACAAGGCGATCGAACGCAGCGAAGAACCGGAAATATTGGTCTATCGACGGAGCGTCTCGAACCGCCTGCGGCCCCAACATGCAATCGCAGGACGGCTGGGCCATCTCCAATTTCATCGTCCAAGCCTTGGAGAACGGGCCGATCACCACCCACGGCTCCTGGCCGCAAACCCGATCGAGAGTCTCGGGTTTGAGAATCCGGATAGATCTCGACGATGCTGCCCTAAGCCTAAAGAGGGTATTTTGGCGCCTAAAGAGGGTATCTTGGCATGGGGGTTTCGTGGCGTAAGGTAATATAGGCTGAAAAGAAACCATGGCGGTTGGCGCGTGGAGTGCCGGGTTCGTACATCAAACGGGCCATAAGAGAGGTCGAGCGCCACAGATCAGAGGAAGGCTGCGATGACAAGACAATCTTTTATAACAGTGCTTGTGGGAACGAGCGAGTTACTACGAGAGGGTCTTATTCGAATCCTCGATGCAGAAAAGTTTCGTATTCTTTCCTCTGCAGACTGTGTTCACGATCTTCTGCAGAAGCCACTTCCCCAGAACCGATCCATCTTGCTCATCATGGATGTCGGCGGTACTGATGCCAACGCTGGATTCGCACAAATTGCGGACTTTAAAGCAATTTACCCGTCCAGTCATGTCGTTGCGCTAGCCGATAACTGTCGATCGAACGATATAGTTTCAGCCTTTCGTGCGGGAGCTGACGCGTATTTGACAAAAGCCGCTGCTCGCGAAACCTTCATCAAAACCATCGAATTGGTTATGCTTGGGCAGACGGTGCTGCCTGCAGAAACGTCGATGTTTATTCAAGATATTTGGCCTAGCATGAAATATGATGCGGCACATGATTTGGCAAACGCGGCTGTTAAAACGGAGGATGAGGAGACAGAGCTGTCGGTTTTGTCAAATCGTGAAAAAAGTATTCTTCATTTTTTAATCGAAGGAGAGTCTAACAAAATCATCGCGCGCAAGATTAACATCGCCGAAGCTACGGTGAAGGTACATGTAAAGGCCATCCTTCGAAAGATACGGGTCCGCAACCGTACTCAGGCTGCAGTTTGGGCGATGAATCATGGCTTGCTCACTCCCCCCGTCGGCAATGGCCTGTCAGGGAATGAAAAGATCGCAATTCAACCCTCTCATGATCCGCAAGAGCTAATTGAAGCGCAAAAGGGGTACCGCTTTCTCGAGAGCACTCATCCGATGTGATCGCCTCCAGGTTGCGGGAACCCGAGTATTTCGCCATGGCTCTCAGCTCGGGCAGGCCAAATTCTTTGGCAGTTAAATTCTCTCGCGAAAAACTAACGGTGGATCATGAGCGAAAGCGCTTGAACTCGCCCGACGATCTGCTAACAAAAATTTGTATGTCTCGTCGGGACATTTTACAGCGAAGACATACGGAAGCAGCCCATTCAAAGCTAACAGATCTCACTATCCTTCTTTGAAGTTGAGGGGATGCATTAAGGTGGGCAACGCAAAAATTGCTCCTGGATTTTCGCTCAACGAAGCCCGAATTGGAACGGTCGAGGGCGGAGAATCTGGGCTCCTGGTCTGGAAATTCGACCAACTGGTTGCAGTCCTTACTCGGATCGACGAGGAAGCCTACTCCACAAAGGGCAAATGGTTCCTCGAGACAGGCTTTGGGTTGCTGAGCGGTCAGCACAAGAATTTCGATACGATCGAGGAAGCCGTAAGCTGGGTGGGCAGACATACCTTCCCCTAATGCCCTTGATTGATCAGCGGATTTCCGCAACCCGGCGCGCGGTTAGCTTCCCGGTGGCCGAATTTGGCAAACGCGGCCATCGCTCGGTCTGCGAATTCGTGCACGCCGCACAAAAAAGGCGCTGACTGCAGCTGAGCAGGATCGTGTTGACGAGGCGCGCCGGCGGGCGCGGTAGGTCCAACACCAAGAACGGGTTGATCCCGCCCGCCTGGTGACCGGAGGCAATTTCACTCCGCTCCAATCACTGCAACGAGGTCCCTCGACTTGGGATCGTCACTTCCGCATAGTTCCTTCCGTGAAGAGATCGTTGACCTTGTAGGCGACTTCCGTGCGGTTGGTCGCCTTCAGTTTCTTCATGATGTTTCGTATATGCACCTTCACGGTGCTTTCACGCAGGTTCAGCTCATAGGCGATGATCTTGTTCGCCTTCCCGCGACGGAGCGCTTGGGCGACCTCGGTTTGCCTTAGAGTGAACATTCTCGACAAAGGCTGCGTGTCGCGGCTGTCTGACTCGATCAGATGCCGCATGGAGAGAACGCTGCTTGCAGGGACAAAGATACCTCCGGCTGCAGCAAGGTTGATCGCTTCGACACACACATCGATACCGACTGAGGTCGGAATGTAGCCTCGTGCGCCACATTCGAGAGCTGCCAATATCTGTGCAAGGTCCTCATTGTCCGCCAGGACAACTACGGGGATCGATTTGAACTCAGACGATATGCGCCTGATCTCGTCTGCCGTGGCATGATCGGCGGCCTTCCGACCGCCAAGGTTGAAGAGTATGGCGACCAGGGGAGGGGCTGAGCCCTTCTTCATGCGCCATTCTTCGATTGAACCCATGGCGGCGACCGCCATGCCGAGTTCGTGGTCTACGAGGGCCGATGCAAGGCATTCTCGGTCCAAGGCCCTTCCATCCAGTATGAGAAGGCATTGCTCATGACGAGCATTTTCGGTTCCGTTGCTCGAAACCGTTGGTTGATTCATAGAGTTGTAATTAACCAGTCCAGCTGAGGAGCTCATACTACCAGCCCTTTTGCATACCAGCCGCCTCGCGCGGCCGACTACCCCTTATTCTAGAATTTGGAAAAGCAATCCCACCCGTCCAGTTTAAGGCTGGATCGCTTCATTCTGACCACACAGCAGTTCCCGCCTACCCAGCGAAGAACTGCTAACGTTACTCTAGGGTGAGATTATTAGCGGTCGCTAACCTAGGTTAATTTTTAGTAAAATTCCAAATAAGCGAAGCCGACCAGGCCTTGAAGACGCTGCGCCGCGCCGCTGGTTCCCAGGCACGCCGTTTTGCCTGCTGCTTGAACCGAGGAGGCAATCGCGGGAGCATGCTGGATCCGCCAGAAGATCTAGCTGAGGTACTCTTTCTCAAATCCGGCCGATTTTACGAGGTTCTTGCGGTTAAGAATCTCGACATGACCAGCCTTGAATGAGACGAGACCGGCACTGCGGAGCTCCCTCAATGTCCGGTTCACGTGAACGGGGGTCATTCCGAGGATGTCCGCCAGCTCATTCTGAGTGAGAGGGCAGTCATACTTCCCGTGGGCCGACAGGCCAACGTTGGAGAGCCTTTCCTCCAATTCGAGCAGGAAATGGGCGGTCCGGCTCATTGCGTTGCGCCGCCCGACATTCACCAGGTGCTCGGCTAGAATGGCGTTCATCCGTGCCAGGGAGTGGGCAATCCTGCTGCCGAAGCTAGCTTCGGACAAGATTCCCTCGACCAGGGCCTTCCTTGGTATTGGATAAACGGTCACATCGGTTATGGAGGCTAGCGAAGCGAACCGGGGCCCGTCCACGGAGCGGAAGCCGACAATGTCTCCCCAAAGAGGAGTGTCGATGATCTGCCGTTCTCCGTCCGGCAACCCGCGGTAGAGCAGGGTCCAGCCTGACTTTACAATGAATATCGTATCGTCGTCGTCATCCTGGCGACATACGATCGAATGGGGTTTGTAGGCTCTGGCGGCAACACCGAGAAAATCGTTGTTGGCCCACTCAGTCTTCGACCATGTCCCCCCAACCGGACGTGGGCCTATGAATTGCGACAGCGTCTGCATGGAGATCCCCAGTTTCTCCAACTCTACCACAACCTACAATAGATAATTCTTGAAAGCCAGATGTGAGCGACTTCACAGTGAGCTGGGTATGGTTGCAATGCCCGACGGAAAAGAACTCTTCTCCGACGTCTGCAACGCCGCTGCGACTTCGAAGTTCCGTATCAGCCCCCCACGGTGGAGAAATCGAAGGCCGATGTCTTCGCCGGCGATAGTGCGGCCTTCAGGCGAGGCGGCATTTACATCCGCCTGGCTTGCGCATTTCGCGTCCAAACGCGCATTTGGCCGTTTGCTGAAAGTTGCAATTGGGAATTTGCCCGCCGAGCCTCGAAAATGTGAGGTCGGCAGGCCAGCTACTGGGCCGCAGCCGCTGTCTTCGAATGCATGATAACGTTTTGGTCTTCAGGCGTTCCCCTTGGGGGCGGCCTTGCTCAGCCATTGAGGATCGAGAGCCGTATCGTCGGGATGGGTGGGGGCTTCGAAGGCATCGATCAGCGTTTTTGCTGCCCTGCCTGCAAGGTGGGATTCTGCGTACCTGGCTTGGACGGCCCGAGCGCGGTCGTAAACTTCTTTGAGCTGCCGGACCTCCTTGGCTCCCAACGTCTCACGCATAATCTGCCTGGCCATACCGTTTCCCCTTCTTGCGTTGGAACGCCAAGCAAATCGCCGTCTTCGTCTATCAGCACCGGCCTGCGCGCCCGAAGAGATGGCCAACTTTGGCAGCAACCTGTGATCACCGGCAAAACCAACGCGCCCGGTCTCGTCAGCCAGTTCCTCGCGACTTTTGGCAAGCATCTTTTCGCGCCTAGCGCCCAGACGGCCGATCCGAGTGAGAATAGAGTTTACATGGTGGCGAAGTCTCCGGGCATCCGCCCTGGCTAAGCTTTAATGCTTACCGCCGGGCCTGCCATACACAGGTTCCTTCGGAAGGAGTATCTGCGGCCATCCTTCTGCAGCGGGATGTCCAGCTACGTCCTTTGGCTCCCGGCGGCGCGGCGGAAAGAAGCAGGGAAGCGAGGAGAGCCGACATCGCATGACCATGTCACTGTATAGCGGCGGCTCCGACCGCTCACCTTGGGTTGATGCGCTACAATAATCTCGGCAACGCGATCGAGCGCACGCTCGATAAGCAGACAGCATGCCTGCATCCTTTGAGGAGGCAGAAGCGGGATCCTCAAGCTATGTCTCGCCGATAGATCATCAGCTGGTTCTCGCCTTCCTGCATGATCCCACCCCACTGATTGCGAACGACGAAACGCAGGCGAAGGACTGCGCGGGCCGGATTGCGCGTGGTCCGCTTGTCCGCGACCGTTACCTCCGCTTTGATGGTGTCGCCGGCGAACACCGGGCCTGAAAACCGCCACGTCCAGCCGAGCGACGCTACCGCCCTGAACCGGGCGACGGCATTGTTCTTCAGTCCATCGACAAGAGACAGCACGAGCAAGCCATGAGCTACACGGGCCGGGAAGCCATGCCGCCGCGCCGCCTCGTCGCTCATATGGATTTCGAACCGGTCACCGGTCATTTCCGCGAATGCCTCGATGACAGTTGCCGTTACTTCTCGGGAAGGCGTTTCGAAATGGTCGCCGATCTCCACGTCTTCGTAGCTCAACCCGAAGCCTGTGAGCGATTTTCCCTTGGGCTCGACACTCATGCCGGCACCGGAGCATCCTCTCGCAACAGTCCCTTCTTCTTCAGGTCCTTCCAGAAATCGCCCGGGATAGAGTAGCTGAACCAGGAGAGATTCTGCTCGAGTTGCTGGACGGTGCGGGTGCCGGCGCAGAAGGAGGGGATGGCCGGATGCGCTACCACGAACTGCAAGGCGGCGGCCGGCAGCGGCACGCCGTGTGCGCGGCAGACCTCTTCGATTTTCGCGACTTTTTCAACGATGTGGCTTGGCGCGGGTGAGTAGTTGTACTTGGCGCCGGGAACGGCACCCGTGGCCAGGATGCCGGAATTGAATCCCCCGCCGACGAGCACCGCCGCGCCACGTTCGACGCAAAGTGGAAGAAAAGCGTCCAGGGCCTGCTGTTCGAGAAGCGTATAGCGACCTGCCAGCAGGAAGCAGTCGAAGTCGCGCTGCTTCAGAGCTTCGTGGCAAACCTCCCATTCGTTAACGCCAACGCCGATCGCCTTCACAAGGCCTTCCGAACGCAGCTTCTCCAGCGCCTTCCAGCAGCCATCCATCGCCTGCCGGAAGACCTCCGGCTGCTCGTCCCCGCTGGTGAACCGATCGATGTCGTGGATAAAAAGCATGTCGATGTGTTCGAGGGCCAAGCGCTGCAGCGAATCCTCGAACGACCGCATGGTGCCGTCGTAGGAGTAGTCGAAATTCATGGTGTTCGGCGCGGCGTTCGACCACGGCGCGAAGTCGATCTGCGAGCGCTTTGCCGGTTTCAGCATCCGGCCCACCTTGCTGGCGAGGACGAACTCGTCGCGCTTCTTCCACCGAAGCGAATGCCCGGTTCGCAGTTCCGAGAGGCCGTGGCCGTACATCGGCGCGGTGTCATAGAAGCGCACGCCCGCATCCCATGCGGTCTGGATCATGGCATCCGCGGTCTGCTCCTCTATGGGCTGAAGGAAATTTCCGATCGGAGCGGTTCCGAACGCGAAGGCCGTAACCTCGAGCCCGGACCGGCCGAATACACGCTTGCCAGACGGCTTCATGATATCCTCCATTAGTAACCATCTGGTTATTTATATTTAAGTTCACGCGGCGCCGCAAGGACTTGATAGCGGCAACACCTCGCGATGCAAAAGTCCGCCGCTTGACGTCGGCGGCGATTCCGGCATAGTAGTAACTAGATAGTTACATACGGAGGTCGACCGTGCCGCTGAGCGAAACGCAGCAGCAGGTGCGCGAGATGGCGCGCCAATTTGCCGAGGATGTCATTCGTCCGGTTGCCGAGGCGCTCGATCGGGATGAGCGCTTTCCCGGCGAGATATATGAGCAGATGGGTGAGCTCGGTCTCTTCGGGATAGGCGTCCCGGAGGCCATGGGCGGCCCCGGCTTCGACACGCTTACCTATGCGCTGGTGATGGAGGAACTGTCGCGCGGCTATGCGTCCGTCGCCGATCAATGCGGCCTCGTCGAACTGATCAGCACCTTGCTTGTTCAGCATGGCACCGAGGCGCAGCGGCAGCAGTGGCTGGGGCCTGCGATGCGCGCCGAGAAGAAGGCTGCCTACTGCATCACCGAGCCTGAAGCCGGCACCGATGTTTCCGGGATACGCACCACCGCAAGGCGCGACGGGGACGGGTGGCGACTGAACGGCGGCAAGATCTGGATCCACAACGCACCGGTCGCCGACATCGGTTTCGTGCTGGCGCGCACCGACAAGCATGCGGGCCATCGCGGCATGTCGATCTTCATCGTCGATCTGCATGCCAAGGGAATAGAGCGCGGGCCGAAGGAACATAAGATGGGTCAGCGGGCCAGCCAGGTCGGCGCGCTCAATTTCAACGACGTCGTTCTGGGTCCTGAAGCGCTGCTGGGAGAAGAAGGCCGCGGTTTCCACATGATGATGAGCGTGCTCGACAAGGGGCGTGTGGGCATAGCTTCGCTCGCTGTCGGCATTGCGCAGGCCGGGCTCGAGGCAGCGGTCGACTATGCCCAGCAGCGGCGTCAGTTCGGCAAGCCGATTGCCGACTTCCAGGGCGTGCAATGGCTGCTTGCCGACATGGCAAAGGACATCGAGGCGGCTCGTCTGCTCGTGCGCAGCGCCGCCGAGAAGATCGATGCGGGGGAAAATGCAACCAAGGCCTGCTCGATCGCCAAATGTTTCGCGGCAGACATAGCCGTGGCGCGCACCGCCGATGCCGTGCAGGTCTTCGGCGGTTCCGGCTACATACGCGGCTTCGAGGTCGAGCGCCTCTATCGGGACGCCAAGATCACGCAGATCTATGAAGGCACCAACCAGATCCAGCGCATGATCATCGCCCGCGAGCTCCTCAAGCATGGAGCCCGGGCGTGAGTGCCGGATCGCGTCATGCGGCTTTCGTCACGGGATCGAGCCGCGGCATCGGGCTTGCGGCGGCATTGCAGCTCGCACGGCGCGGATTCGGCGTGGCCCTCAACGGCCCGGCCGACGACGAGGAATTGAAATCCGCCGAAGCCGCGGTCGCCGCGCTCGGCGTTCCGGTCGCGCGCATCGCGGGCGATGTCGCCGATCTGAGTGCGCACGAAAGCATGCTTGACGCCGTCGAGGCCGCCATCGGGCCGCTGTCGACGCTGATCAACAATGCCGGCGTGTCGGTCATCTCGCGTGGCGATCCGCTCGATGTGACGGAAGAGAGTTATGACCGCTGTCAGGCAATCAACACGAAGGCGCAGTTCTTCCTGTCGCAATGCTGGGCCAGGCGGCTTGTCGCCCGCAGGCGCGATGACGGCCGCTTCTACAGCCTGATCAACGTCTCCTCTTCCAATGCCACGGCGGTGGCCGAGCCCCGGGCCGAATATTGTGTATCGAAGGCGGGATCTGCCATGGTCAGCCAAGTCTTCGCGGTCCGCCTTGGCCGCGAGAACATCGCCGTCTACGACATCAGGCCTGGCCTGATCGAGACGGCGATGACCAGGGCGGTCAGCGAAACCTACCGACGCCGCGTCGACGAGGAGGGGCTGACATTGATCCGCCGCCTCGGCAAGCCGGAAGATGTCGGCCGCGTCATGGCGACGCTCGCCACAGGCGAGCTGCCATATACGACCGGCCATGTCATTGCCGTCGATGCGGGTATGTTGGTGCCGCGGTTCTGACTGCGCAGCGCCAGGGAGAACGCCATGATCATCCAACTGCCGGACACCACAGGCAGACTTTCCGATTATCGGCTGCAGGGCAAAGCGATTCCGGCCACGCGGTTGCCTCCCGATGCGCCACGCACCGTGCTGTCGGCGGCCCATGTTGTGGCGGATCCTTTCAGCGTGAGCGATCCCGGCGGCCCCGCCGCCATCGACTGGAAGGCCACGATGGCATTCAGGCGCCACCTCGACGGGCTCGGCCTCGGCATCGCCGAAGCAATGGACACCGCGCAACGCGGGATGGGTCTCGACTGGCCTTCGGCTTTGCAGCTCATCCGCAGGAGCAAGGAGGAGCTGCCGGACGCGCTCGTCTTCAACGGCGCCGGCACCGATCAGCTCGGACCGGCTGATGCACGCTCGCTCGACGATGTCCGCCGAGCCTATTTCGAACAGATCGAGGTCATACAGAAGGTCGGCGGCAGGTTGATAGTCATGGCCAGCCGGGCGCTGGCGGCGGTGGCGCGTTCGCCGGACGACTACATATCGGTGTATCGCGACGTGCTTGCGCGCTGTGACCGCCCGGTGATCCTGCACTGGCTGGGAGAGATGTTCGATCCGGCCCTCAAGGGCTATTGGGGGGCTGACCGCTTCGAGAATGCGCTCGAGACGGTGTTGGCGATCATCGGGGACAACATCGCCAGGATCGACGGCATCAAGATCTCGCTTCTCGACAAGGAGAAGGAAATCGCGATGCGCCGCCGTCTGCCTGCCGGCGTTAAGATGTACACCGGTGACGACTTCAATTATCCGGAGCTGATCGCGGGCGACGAGAAGGGCTTCTCGCATGCCCTTCTTGGTATCTTCGATCCTTTGGCGCCGGCCGCCGCCTACGCCATCGACCGGCTCGGTCTGGGCGATACCCAAGGGTTCCACGCCACGCTGGATCCGACCGTACCGCTCGCGCGGCTGATTTTCCGCGCGCCCACGCAATACTACAAGACCGGGGTCGTTTTCCTTGCCTGGCTGAACGGCTTCCAGGACCATTTCATCATGCTCGGAGGCGCTCAGTCGATGCGGCCGCTGCCCTATTTCGTGGAGGTGTTCAAGCTGGCCGACGGATGCGGTCTTCTTGGAGATCCCGAGCTCGCAGCTGGGCGCATGCGCAAGCTGCTTGCCCTTTACGGTCTCTGATCGGCGCCATGCGCGATTTTGCGAAGGATCATTCCGCATTGGCGCTGAATACGGCAACGCTTGGCCACAACCTCGACGGGTACGGTGCGGGCTGGTCGATCGAGCGCGTGCTCGATGCATGCGCCGAACGCGGTTTCGGCGGCATCGTCTTCTGGCGCCGCGAACTCGGCGATCGCGCCATTCATATAGGTGAACAGGTTCGCGCCGCCGGTCTGAGGGTGGTCGGGCTGTGCCGCGCCCCATATCTCACCGGCCCCCTGGCGCTGCCCGACCGCGAGACGGTAATGGATGACTTCCGGGCTGCGATCGATATGGCTGCCGGCCTCGGCGCGCCTGTTCTGACCATCGTCGCCGGCGGGGTAGAGCCGGGAACAAAAGGCATCGGCGAAAGCCTCAAGCTGGTTGCGGATCGTGTTGCCGAAGCGGCGCCCTACGCGGCTGTCAGAAACATTCGCCTCGCCATCGAGCCGCTGCATCCGGTTTATGGCGGCGACCGATCCTGCCTGGTGACGATGCGCGACGCGGTCGACCTTTGCGTCGCCGTCGATGCACCCAATGTGGGCGTTGCGGTCGACGTCTACCACGTCTGGTGGGATCGTACGCTGGCCGACGAATTGCTGCGGGTCGGGCCGAGGCGCATTTTCGGCTATCACCTTTGCGATTGGCTGGCGCAGACCCGCGACGTGCTGCTCGACCGCGGCATGATGGGAGACGGCGTGGCCGACCTGAAGGCGATCCGCGCGGCGGTGGAAGCGGCTGGCTATGACGGGCCGTGCGAGGTGGAGGTGTTCTCGGCGCGAGACTGGTGGAAGCGTGATCCCGGGGACGTCCTGGACGCATGCGTGGAGCGCTTCCGCTCCGTCTGTTGAAGACGGAGGTTTGACAGCCTCGCAACCCCGCTCTGGGCAAGGGGGACTGTTGCGTGGTCAGCCGCCGCCTGCGAAACAGCCTGCCGCGCTCAGATCGGTCCCGAGATTAATGCATGTCGCGCAAAAGTGTGCAGCGGTTTTGCGATAACGACATGCATGAAAACAAAGGCTTAAAAGCGCGTCGCCTGAATCCGCTTCAGCGCGACGCTCTTTAGCCTTTCGGCCGCTGGCTCTGCTGTCGGAAGGCCGCCAGGCCCTGCCGAAGATCCTCGCTGCCGGCGGCGATACGCCCGGCAAGGGCGTCCAGCACGCGCTCGCGCTCCTCGCCTTCAACGGCATTGATGAGCATCTTGGTCAATTCGACCGCGGTAGCGGACCTGCCTGCAACGACCGCGGCAAGGTCCTCGGCCGCTGCCAGGCCGCGCCCTTTGTCGACGACCTTGTCGACAAGCGACAGTCTCAACGCCTCGTCGGCGGAATAGACCTCACCGAAGATCGACATGCGCCGGATAAGCTGCGGGCCGAAACGACGGGCCGCGCGCTGGGTTCCTGACCAGCCGGGTATGATTCCGAGGCTGGTCTCGGGCAGACCGATACGGGCGTGGCCTTCCGCAATCCGATAGTCGGCGCAGGCCGCCAGCTCCAGGCCTCCGCCGAGGCAGTGTCCGTTCAGGACGGCAATGACCGGCTGCGAAAGCCTGGCGACAGCGTCGAAGCCGGCGTGGCCGTCGCGGATCCAGTGGCGTGCGAACTCCGCTGGACCGAGGGCGCTCCAGGCGGCGACATCGCCGCCTGCGCAGAATGACTTGTCGCCTTCGCCGATCAGGATCAGAACCTTGGCTGCGGAACGCTCCACCGACCTGCACAGCGGGACGAGCGCATCGACCATCGCCGCGTCAAGCGCGTTCAGCTTTTCAGGCCTGCGGATGGTCAACCGTGCGACGGGTCCGTCAATGCTCAGGTCGAGACGAGGGTCGCTCACAACCGCAGCCCTATCGGCTGGTCAAGAAACAGTGCCTCGTCCATCACCTTCAGTTGGGGGGAGACCGAGAGCGGTGTGGCTGCCTGCTGCAGGACGTCACGTTCGAGGTCGAGCCCCGGCGCTATTTCGGTGACGACCAGGCCGTCGGCCGCCAGCCGGATGACGCATCTTTCCGTCACATAGGTGACGTCCTGGCCCTGGCTGCGGGCGCGCGCCCCCGAGAAGCTGACCTGATCCACCTTCGGCACGATCTTGGCGACCTTGCCTTCCTTGTCGATGACCAGATTTCCGTTTTCCAGCCGCATCTTCGCGCCTGCATTGAAATTGCCCGAGAACACGATCTTACGCGCCCGCGAGGTGATGTCCACGAAGCCTCCGGCGCCGGCGGTGCGGTGCGGCGTCGACGAAAGCCGCGAGACGTTCACGGATCCGTCGGATCCGATTTCGAGGAACGACAGCAGGGAACAGTCAAAGCTGCCGGCCTGGAAGTATGTGAAAAGGTGCGGGGAAGCGACGAAGGCCTCTGCGTTGGAGGCGCAGCCGAATTTGAAATCGAGCAGCGGCACGCCGCCCACCGGACCTTGTTCTATCACCCAGGTGACGGCGCCGTGCAGGCCTTCCTCGATCAGGATGCGAGGCACGTTGGCGGAGATGCCGAAGCCGATGTTGACGGCCCAGCCCGCTCGAAGCTCCTGCGCGACCCGGCGTGCGATGACCTTGGAGATATTGTATTCAGGCGTACGGAATGTGCGCAGGGGCCGGAACAGTTCGCCCGATATGGCTGGATCGTATGCGGTTCCCGTGGTCTGCAGTTGATCCGGAGCTTCGACAATGAAGTCCACCAGGATTCCGGGGACCCGCACCTCATGCGGCCGCAGCGTGCCTTGAGCCGCGACGCGCTTGACCTGGGCGATGACGATGCCGCCGCAATTGCGCGCCGCAAGCGCCATCTCCATCGCACCGAGGGTTGCCCCTTCCTGCTCGAAGGTAAGGTTTCCCTTCTCGTCCGCCGTCGTCGCCCGGATGATCGCCACGTCCGGCTTGAGGGGTGGGAAGTGGAGCCATGTCTCGCCGTTGAACTCCACGCGCTGCACGATCGGTGACTTCCGTGCCGCGTCGTTCATGGCCCCGCCTTCGAGTGCCGGATCGACAAAGGTGTCCATGCCTACCTTGGTCAACACACCCGGTCGGTGCGCCGCGCCCTCGCGCAGCATGTCGAACACGACGCCTGAGGGGAAATTCCAGGCCGCCACGTCGCCAGCGAGAATGCGCTGCCAGATCAGCGGCGGCTCGGCATTGGTAGGCCCCGATGGATATGAGCCGCCGATGATGCGGCTGATCAATCCCGGCAAGGCGATGTGGTCGACGCCCTTGGTGCCGAACATGTCGCCCGCGGCGATCGGATGGATGGTGGTGATGTTACGGGGTGCCCCTTCGACTGTGAAACGTTTGCCGAGCGCTTCAAGCACGGCGTCCGGACACAGCAGACCGGACGACGAATTGACGGCTACCACCGCTCCGTCGCGAATCTGGGTGACGGCCTCCGCTGCGGACCTGACCTTGCTCACGTTTCCTCTCCACAAAGCTTGAATAAGTAACTAAACAGTTATATCGTTGGTATAACCGCCTGCGGCTTTCAAGGCAAGCTCCGGGCTGACCACAATCAGTGGGAGGATTTCGATGAATATCATGTTCCAGAAGGCGAACCAGAGAGTGTTCGGGACCTTCCCCCTCAAGGGCGATGCGCTGCGCAACGCGATCGCGGCGGCAATCGACACGGGATACCGCGCCTTCGACACGGCCCAGGCCTATGGCAATGAAGCCGACACTGGTGCCGCCTTGGCCGAGAGCGGCATACCTCGGGACGAGCTCTGCATCACGACAAAGGTCACCGTGGAGAACTTCTCGCAAGAGCGGTTCATGTCATCCGTCGAACAGTCCTTGCGGGATCTGAAGTTGGATCGTGTCGACATTCTGCTTCTTCACTGGCCGACGCCAGGAGGCGACATCAAGCTCTCGCTTGAACTGCTTCAGGAGGCGCAGGAACGGGGTTTCGCCAGCACCATCGGAATTTCGAACTACACAGCGGCGATGATGCGGCAGGCGAGGCAGATCACCGGCGTGCCGCTCGTAACAAATCAGGTGGAATTCCATCCGCTTCTTGACCAGCGCAAGCTGCTGGCGGCCGCGAGTGAGACGGGCATCCCTCTATCGTCCTACTGCTCGGTCGCGCGCGGCGAGGTTTTCAAGCATCCGCTTTTCGCCGATATCGGCGCCACATACGGCAAGTCGGCCGCCCAGGTCGTGTTGCGCTGGGTCCTGCAGAAGGGTTTGCCGATCAACACGATGTCCACCAAGCCAGGCAACATCCGCTCGAATTTCGACGTTATGGACTTCACCTTGTCGAGCATCGACATGGGCCGCATCGACGCCATGAATGCCGTCGGTTTCCGCGTTGTTGGGAAGCGGCTGATCCCTTATGCACCGGATTTCGATACCTGAGCGCGCGAACAGGGAGAGTGAGCAGATCCGAGGTGACTGGCAAATGCTAGCGGTTGCCTCGGATCAGGTCCGACGCATGCTCGCCGATCATGATTGTCGCTGCATTGGTGTTTGAGCCGACCAAGGACGGCATTGCCGAGCTATCGCAGATGCGGATGCCATCCAACCCGTGCACTCGCAGGAGAGGGTCGACCACGGACATCGCATCCTTCCCCATCTTACACGTGCAAGTCGGGTGATACGAGGTCCGGCCGTAGCGTCGCGCATAGGCTTCATGGTCTGACTGCGAGCGCACGCTTGTGTCAGGGAAACGGAGCTCCTTGATGAATTTGCGCAGCGACTGCTGATTGAAGATCTCCCGGCTGATCTTGATGCCTTCGACCGATATTCTCAGGTCGTCGGGCTCCGCGAGGAAATTGGGGTCGACGATTGGATTGTCGCGTGGATCCGGCGAGCGGAGCGTCACGCTTCCGCGCGATTTCGGGCGCAGCGTATAGCTGTTCAATGTGATGCCGGACGATCCTTTCGGAACCGACGGCACGCCCGCTTCCGCGCCGGCTCCCGCCAGGAAGTGGAACTGCAGATCGGGAACCGCTCCCGCATGGTTCCCCGAGGAATGCCAGAAGGCGCCGCCCTCGACCACGTTCGACGTTATCGGCCCGGTCCTGAACAGCGTGTACTGGATACCGGCCCACAGCATCCAGTGCGTCTTGTTGTATTTGTCGAGTGAATCATGGCCTTTCAGCTGGGCCACGATGTCGATGCCAAAATGATCCTGAAGGTTTTGCCCGACACCCGGAAGATCCTGGATCGCTTCGATGCCATGGTGACGAAGGTGATCGGCAGGGCCGACGCCTGACAGCATCATCAGCTTCGGCGTGCCTATCGCCCCCGAGGTCACCAGCACTTCGCTGTCGGCGTTTATGACCTTCAGTGAGCCGCCGACCGAGCATTCGACGCCAACGGCCCGGCGGCCCTTGAAGACGATGCGATGGACCAGGGCTCCTGTGATCAGCGTCAGGTTCGGGCGTGTCAGGGCAGGCTTGAGGTAGCCCACGGCAGCCGAGCAGCGGCGGTTGTTGCGCGTTGTGATCTGGTAGATGCCGGCGCCTTCCTGCTTCGCGCCGTTGAAGTCCGGATTATAGGGCAGCCCGTATTCCTGGCAGCTCTGGACGAATGCGCGCGAGACGACGTTCGGATCTGGTATGTTCGATACGCCGAGCGGTCCGTTGGTGCCGTGCAGCTTGCCGGAGAGTATGCTGTTGCCCTCGGAACGGAGGAAATATTTCCGGACGTCCTTGAACGCCCAGCCGTCCGCGCCTTCCTCGTTCGCCCAGCGGTCGTAATCGGTCTCGTGCCCGCGGGTATAGACCGCGGCATTGATGGACGAACCGCCGCCGAGAACCTTCGCCTGGGCATAAAGAATTTCGCGGTTGTCGGCGTGCTTCTGCGGTGCCGTCACCAGCCCCCAGGTGAGCGGCCCCGTGGTCATCTTGGCGAAGCCGACCGGCATATGGATGTAGGGATGGCTGTCCTTGCCGCCGGCCTCGATGATACAGACCCTTACAGCCGGATTCTCAGACAGGCGCGCGGCAAGCACGCAACCCGAAGAGCCGGCGCCGACGATCACATAGTCGAAACCTGTCGTCATCACTTGATCCAGTGCGCACGCTTGCCGACCTCGATGTGGACGGACTTCACCTGTGTGTATTCCTCCACGCCGTACATTCCGGCCTCTCTTCCCCATCCGGACTGCTTGAACCCGCCGAGCGGCATCTCCGGCCCTCCGGCCATGATCGTGTTCACCCAGAACCGGCCGGCGCGCACGCGCCGCGTCACCACCAGCGCCTTGTCTATGTTCTTTGTCCACACGCTGGCAGCCAGGCCATACACCGTATCGTTCGCGAGACTGATGGCCTCCTCGACCGTGTCGAAATGGAAGGACGACAGGACGGGCCCGAAGATTTCGTCGCGAGCAATGGACATCCCGGATGTGACCCCCGAAAACAACGTTGGCGCGATATACTGGCCGCCGCCAAGATCCAGGGCCTGCCCGCCGGCGACAAGCGTCGCCCCTTCGGCCTTGCCCTTGTCGATATAGCTCAGGATGGTTGAATTCTGCGCATCGGTGGTGATGGCTCCGACCTGCGTCTTCGTCTGCAGCGGATCGCCAACGACTATCTTGGCCATCTTGGCGGCAAGGATTTCCTCAAACTCGCGAGCGACCGGGCGCTCCACGATGACGCGGCTCGACGACACGCAGCACTGGCCCGTGTTGAAGCTTATGCCGAAAGCCGCGCCGTCCGCCGCATCCTCGAGGTCGCTGTCCGCAAAGACGAGGATCGGATTCTTGCCACCCAGCTCCAGGCCGAGCTTCTTGAAGTTCGAGTCGGCTGCCGCATGGACGCATGAGCGTCCGACGGATGTCGATCCGGTAAAAGACAGCATGTCGACATCGGGATGCTCGCTCAAAGCCTGACCAATCGTCCGGCCCGATCCGGTGACGACGTTATAGACGCCGTCCGGCGCGCCGGCTTCGGAAAGGATTTCGCCAAGCAAAAGTGTCGTCGCGGACGTGACCTCGGAAGGTTTGACGACCATGGTGCAGCCGCTGGCGAGGATGAACGGAACGCGTTCGCAAAGGATCAGGAACGGGAAGTTCCATGGTGTGATGAGCCCGACCACGCCGACTGGCTCGCGCAGCACCATGCCGAAAAGGCCGTCGCCGAGACTGTTGAAACTGTCGCCGTGCAACAGCCTTGCGGCGCCCGCGCCGACCTCGAAACAGGCGATGCAGTGATCGATCTCGCCGCGCGCCTGGGAGATCGGCTTGCCGTTCTCGAGGACTTCCCAATAGGCGATTTCATCACGGCGGCGGCGCAGAATGTCGGCCGTCCTCAGCAGCACGCCGGCCCGGTCGGCCCCTGGCAGTCCGGCCCACCGGCGGTCCTCGAATGCGCGGCGCGCCGCGGCGACGGCGGCATTGAGGTCGTCCACCGTGCATCTGGGCGTAAGCGTCACCGGCACGCCGTGGCCCGGCGACCGGCGCTCGAACATGGCGCCGCCTTTGCGCCAGCATCCGTCCGACCAGAAACCAAATTCGCGCGGTGCATCCGGGAGGGCTGCGCGGTCAGTGAAATCGAGCATGGAATGCCTCCGTTCTGGCTGTGCGCCGGCCGTCCGCGATCCATTGCGGGCGGAACGCGCCGGCGCCTAGTTCAATACGATTTGCGTCTTGAGATCCTGGGGCCGCTCGGCCAGGGTCTCGAAGGCGCGCTGGATGTCATCGAGCGGGAAAGTCGCGCGTGTGAACGCCTCGGTCCGAAAGCGGCCGTGCGACAAAAGTGTCAGCGCATCGTGCATGTCTTCTCCCATGCCGGCGACCGAGCCCTTCAGACTGTTCTCCTCGAGGATGGTGCGCAGGATATCGACCGGCACCGTGTCGTGCGGCCCGGTAAGGCCGAAGAAAGCGACATGGCCGCCCTTGCGGATGAGTTCGAAGGCCAGCGCATAGAGCCGTGCGGAGCCGACGCTCTCGATCACCAGGTCCGCCCCCCGTCCACCGGTCCTTTTCAAGACCTCTGCCTTAAGCAGGGCAGGATTGGCAACGGCTGCATCCGCACCGGCTTCAAGGGCAAGGCGGCAACGGTCTTCCGACAGGTCCGCGACAATGATTGGGGCGGCGCCGCACAAGCGCATCATCTGGACATGCAGATTGCCGATCGGTCCTGCTCCGAGGATCACGACTGACTGGCCGAAACTCGCGCGCGCCTTGCGCGCGGCGCGCACCACGCAGGACACCGGCTCGGTCAGGGCAAGCACCTGAACCGGCACATCGTCCGGCGCCTCTATGACGAGCCGCGCCGGCACGCAGACATATTCGGCGAACGCGCCGTCGCGCCCGATGCCCACCTGCGTCATCGAGGGGCAGTTGAGGACCTCGTTGCGGCGGCACCAATAGCACTCGCCACAGCCAATATTGACGTCCGCGACGCAGGTCGTGCCTGGCTTGATATGTTTCACACGCTCGCCCGTCGCGGCGACGGTCCCGGCAAACTCGTGGCCAGGCACGAGCGGCAGCCGGTCGGCGGCATAGTGACCGTTGAACATATGGATGTCGGTGCCGCATATGCCGGTCCGCGAGACGCGGATCAAGGCGTCGTCGGGGCCAACCTCCGGTACGGCGACCTCAAGCAGATCGAAACGGTGCGGAGCTGTCAGAACGGCCGCGCGCATTGTTGCCATGGCGTGTCTCACTTCACGGTGCGAAGTTTGGAGCGGTCGATGGTCAAAGCGATCGCGACGATCAGCACTAGACCAAAGACCATTTGCTGCTGCGTCGCGGCGATGCCGAAGTAGAGCATCGAGGCGCGGATGACCGCCACGATCAGCGTGCCGATCGCGGTGTTGAGCACACCGCCGACGCCGCCCGTCAGCGGCGTCCCGCCGACAAGCACCGCGACGATGG
Source organism: Mesorhizobium sp. B2-8-3 (assembly GCF_006440815.1). NCBI lineage: Bacteria > Pseudomonadati > Pseudomonadota > Alphaproteobacteria > Hyphomicrobiales > Phyllobacteriaceae > Mesorhizobium > Mesorhizobium sp. B2-8-3. Next base: position 80,763 of record NZ_VFTW01000020.1, on the reverse strand, counting down.
CCGGCAGAAGGAAGCCGTTGGCAATCGTCGGCGCGCCGCCCGACAGCTTGACGGAAAAGAGTAGCCCGGCCACTGCGGCCAGCGCTCCCGATATGGCAAAGGCGAGGATCTTGTAGCGGGCGACGTTGAGGCCGGACGCGGCCGCGGCCAGTTCGCCGGCGCCCACGGCCTTCAGCGCCCTGCCGAGGATGGTGCGCCGTTCTATGATCAGGCAGATTGCCAGCAGGCCGAGCGCGATGAAGAGCTCGTGCGGCACGATGCCGGTTCGACCGATCATCCAGCCGAAGGTTTCGTTGCGCTGTGTTGCGTCCATGTTCAGGGCTCGATTGCCAGACAGCCATTGCGCCACCGAGAAGCACACGCCGCCGACGGCCAGCGTCGAGATGAAGGAGGGAACGTACATGCGGGTGGTCAGGTAGCCGGAGAGGGTGCCCAGCGCGAAGCCTGCAAGGATGCACAGCGCGGCAACCCATATGCCCAGCGACGCCAGATAGACCGAGGCAACCACGGTGATCATGTTAGCCATCGACTGAGCCGACAGGTCGATGCCGCCGATGTAGATCGCGAAGGTCAGTCCCAGCGCCATGATGAACAGCGGTACGATGTCGCCTGCAAGGCTCAGCAGATTGGCCGGCTTCAGGAAGCTCGGATCGGCGATGCCGACGATCGTGACCAGGACCAAAAGGGTGATCCAGGGGAAGTGTGGCTTGAGGCGTTGGATGTCCATGTGGCCTCTCAGATCATGTAGTGCAGAAGGTCGTAGAGCGTCGGCTTGGAGCCGGGAACGCAGTCGAAGCGCTTCTGGATCTCACCGTCCTTTATGACGACGATGGTGTGGGAAAGGCCGATCGCCTCCTCGAGCGTGTCGGCGACGAGGATGACGCCGACCCCATCGTCGCACATCTCCCTGATCATATCGTACACATCCTCTTTGGCGCCGATATCCAGGCCTCGGGTCGGATGGTCGAGAAGCATGATATCGGAGCCGCCCGACCGCCATTTGGCGAGCACGACCTTCTGCTGGTTGCCTCCGGAGAGGTTGCCGCAATCGGCGTATTCTGAACTTGCCTTGATGGAGAGCTTGCTGATCCACGTCCTGGCAAGGGCACGCTCGTCGGCCACGTCGAGCCAACCCATCCGAGCGTAGCGCGGCATTTGCGAGAGCGTCATATTCTCGTAGACATTCATGCCGGCTACGATCCCTTCGACCTTGCGCTCGCGCGGTACATAGCCAACGCCTCGTTCCACCGCGCCGCGAGCCGTCAGCCCGGGGATGATCTCGCCTTTGACCTTCAGAGTGCCCTTGATGGGCGCGCGCATGCCGTAAATGGTTCGAAGGATCGCTTCGCGGCCGGAGCCCTCGGTGCCGACCAGGCACAGCACCTCGCCGGCATGCAGCGTCAGCGAGATGTCGCGGACCCGTCCGGGCAGGCTGACATCCGACAGCTCGACCAGAGGCTTCGTTGCGTCGTAGGGCTTTTGCCGCTGCTCACGATAATATTCCTTGTCGACGTGGCGGCCGACCATCTTGTGCTGAATCGCCTCCGGCGTCGCCGCGCCGCGCGAGACGACATCGACCACCTGACCGTCCTTCATCACGTAGATGCGGTCCGAGAGCTCCATCACCTCGTCCATGCGATGGGACACGAAGATGAATGAAGCGCGCGCCGTCAGCTCCCGCACGAGCTTGAACAACAGCTTTACCTCTTCCTCCGCCAGCACCGAGGTCGGCTCGTCGAGCAGGACGACCAGGTGACCCTGCATCCGTTCCTCCAGGGTCAGCACCTTGGCCAGTTCCACAAGCTGGCGCTGCGCGAAGGAAAGACTTGAGGTGACCGCGCGAGGGTCGATATCGAGCTTGACCTTGGCGAGCTGCTTCTTGGCGGCTTTGGCCATTGCCTTCCAGTTGACGACGCCCAAGCGCGAAAACTGGTCCTCATAGCCCAGGAAGATGTTCTCCATCACCGACAGGTTGGTGACCAGCGATTGCTCCTGGAACACCATGCCGATGCCCCTTTCCATCGCATCGCGGGGGCCGCTGAACCGCACAGGCTTGCCATCGATGAGGATTTCGCCGCCATCGGGCTGATAGGCGCCGTAAATCACCTTCATGAGCGTGGATTTGCCGGCGCCATTTTCGCCAACCAGCCCGACGATCTCACCGCGACTGATGGAGAAGTCGACGGATTTCAGCGCCCTGACACCGGGAAACTTCTTTTCGACGGCTCTCAATTCGTACATGGCGCCCTCACTTGACGAACGCGACCGAGCGCCGGTCCGTCGACAGGATGACCGCGATGATGACGAGCAGTCCTAGAACGGCGGCCTGCAGGAAGTCGGGCAGGCCGATGACCACCATGCCGTTGTTGATCACCGCGACAATAAGGACGCCGACGAGCGTGTTCCACACTCCACCTACGCCGCCCCACAGCGCCACGCCGCCAACCACGACCGAAGTGATGGACATGAACATGAAATTGGATCCGGTGACCGACTCGGCCTGGCCGAGCTTCGCCACCTGCAGGATCGCGGCTATCGCGTAGAAGAAGCCGGCAAGCGAAAAACCCGCCATCCTCACCTGCCGCACCCGCACGCCCGAGGCGTGAGCGAGTTCCTCGCCGCCGCCGACCGCGTAGAAATAGCGTCCAAGGCGGGTATGGGCCTGGATGAACCAGGCAAGAACGAGGCACAGGCCCGCGACATAAACCATCAGCGGGAAACCGAGAATGCGCCAGGTCAGCAGGGCGCGGAACGTCGGATCGTTGAATTTGACGATGTCGCCACCAGTCAGCAGGATCGCGGCGCCCGTGCCGACGAATCCAAGCGCGAGGCTCGCCATGAAGGATGGTATTTTCAGCTTGACGTGAATGAGGCCGTTGACCAGGCCGACCGCGGCCCCGACGGCAAGAATGACCGGGATTGCGATCCAGCCGCCCGACGCGAGCGTTCCGCCGAGCGCCAGCATCAGGAAGCAGAACAGGACCGCCGTCAGGGAAACGACACCCTCCATGGAGAGGTCGATGGAACCCATCACGATGATGAAGGTCACGCCGACCGCCACCATGAGCGCGGGCGTAGCCGCGATCGCGATGCGCGCGAAGTTGCGCTGCGACAGGAACGAAGGGTTTATCGCCGTGAACAGCACTATGAGCGCGAGAAGCACCAGCAAAGGTGCCCAGCGGATCGCGTTCTCCCGCGTAAGGATGCGTGGCAACTTCGGCCTCCCGTCCAGACGTGTCGTTGTGGAGGGGGCGGCCCTGAAAAAGGCCGCCCGATCGAGCTTCGTATTACTTGTACTTGATCTGCCCGTTGCCCGGACCCCAGAAGTCCTTCCAGTTGTAGGACGGAACGGTATCGAGATATTTGGCCTTGAAGTCCGCGGCATCCTTGTTGGAGATCAGGATCGTCGGGCCGTAGAATTCGCGGTGCTCCTTCGGCTCTTCGGAGGGTTTGAAGGCGCCGGTCGCTGCATAGTAAGCGAGCGCCGCCGTGATGCCGCCGCCCCAGTGCGGATTGGTGAAGACGGTTGCCAGGAGCTTGCCGTCCATGACGAGCTTCACCGCCTCCGGATTTCCGTCATAGGCCACTATCGGCATACCCTCGATGCCTTCGGCGCGTAGGGCCTCGATCACGCCATACGCGATATTGTCATTTGCGCAGTGAACGCCGGTGATCTTGTCGCCGAAACGGGTCAGGAAAGACGCCATCAACTCCGTACCCTTGGTCGTGTCCCAATCGGCGGGCTGGGCATCGAGAAGCTCGATGTTGGGAAAATCTTTCAACGCGTTCTTCAAGCCATTGAGGCGTTCGATGGCCGGATTGTTGGCGGCAATGCCGCCCAGATGCACGACGCCACCCTTGCCTCCCATGGCCTCGAACAGGATACGCGCCGTCTGCTCGGCCGGCTTCTCGTCCGACCAAGTCATATGCGAGACGTAATTGTCGCCGATGTCCCAAGGATGCAGGTCGTCGGTCTTGTTCCAGATAGTGGAAATGTAGGCGCCGGCATCCCGCACCGCCTCGACCACGGGACGTGCGTTCGGGCTGTCGTTGGCGTCGCAGGCGATTGCGCATTTGCCGTTGGTTTTGGCAAGAAACGCCTTGATGTCGGCCAGCGATTTTTCGGAGGAGCCCTCGTTGATCAGCGAGACGAGGGAATCCTTCGGTTTGCTGAGCGATTCCACGAAAGCCTCTCCACCCGACACGATCGAGTTCCAGTAAGCCGAGGCGCGGTCGCGGTAGGACCAGGCGATCGCCGGGTCAGTGAGAGCCGCCTGAGCGCCGCCGCCGCCCAAGCCGAATGGCACGGCCATGGCTCCCATGCCGGCAGCCGTGGCGAGCAGGAAATTGCGCCGGTTGATGGTCTCGCGCTCGATGAAATCCTTGATGAAAGTCGACATGCTACCTCCCATTTGGCAACCACCCGCAGGCGCGGGCACCTATTGAGCAACGTCGAGAGTCTGGCCGTCCAAACCGCTCCCCTGGTCGCTTAATGCACCATCTAGTTACTTCCTTAACGGGCGAGAGTCAAGCGCCGGCGCAATGCGCGGCCTGTTGACTTCTCGAACAATTGAAATGACTTTCAGCGTATGATCGATCGTCGCCTACACGCTGGAACTGGAATCAAGGGAGCGACCAAAGTGGACGCAACGTCCGACAAATCAGGCAATGTCGCCAAGAAGAAGCGGCTTCGGGATGCCGAGGCGACCAAGCTTCGCATCCTGGAAGCGGCAAAGAGCGATTTCGCCAAGAACGGACTCGGCGGCGCCCGCGTCGATGTCATTGCGGCAAAGGCCAATGCCAACAAGCGCATGATCTATCATTATTTCGGCAGCAAGGACGGTCTCTTTCAGACGGTTGTGGAAAACGCCTATATGGACATCCGCACAGCCGAGCAGAAACTTCATCTCGACGACCTCGAACCCAAGGATGCCCTTGAACGCCTCGTGCGGTTTACATGGCAATATTATCTGAAGAATCCTGAGTTTATCACCTTGGTCAACAGCGAGAACCTTCACCGCGCAAAGCATGTGAAGAAGTCCGAGCTGATCAAGACCGCCAGCCGCAAGTTCGTCGCCATGGTGTCAAGCATCCTCGAGAGGGGCGTGAGCAGCGGGGATTTTCGTGCGGGGATCGATCCCGTGCAGCTGAATATTACGATCGCCGCCATCGGATATTATTATCTGACGAACCGCTTCACGGGCTCAATTATTTTCGAGCGCGACCTGATGGACAAGGGCGCCCTAGATCAGCGCTTGGAGTTTAATATCGATACCATTATGCGGCTTGTGCGCGCGTGACACTGCCTGTGGACGCTGACGGCGTCGAGATGTTCCGCCCTCCAGCTTGACGATGAAAGAGGCGGCATGAGGCTGATCGGGCCAGTGCGTGCGACGGCTAAGCGCAGTCGGGCATTCACGATTTTCGGCGTTGATTGAGTTCGGCAACCAGATCGTCGGATAAGCGACGCACGGACATGTTTCTTGTCAGCAGAACCAGCTTTGCGGTCTCCTCAAGCTCTTCGGCCGCGAAAACCGCATCGCGAAAACTGCGGCCCGAGACAACCGGGCCGTGATTGGCCAAAAGAACTGCGGCATGGCCGGGCGCGCGTGCTCGTATCAAGGCACCGGTGTCTGCCGATCCAGGATGTGTGTAGGGTATGAGAGGCACACGCCCCACCCGCATCACGACATAGGGGGTTATGGGCGGGATCGTATCCTCGGGATCGGTGTCCTCGAGGCAAGATAGCGCTGTGGCATAGGTCGAGTGCAGGTGCACGACGCCGGCGGCCTGTGATCGCGACTCATAGAATGCCATATGCAGCGGAATTTCCTTGGTCGGCGCGTCCCCCGAAACGGCGACGCCATTCCAATCGAGTTTTGTGAGCTTGGAAGCTTCAAGATATCCCAGGCAGGAATTGGTCGGCGTCACAAGAAAACCGTCGGAGAGCCTCGCCGACAGATTGCCTGAGGAACCGGCGGTATAGCCGCGCTTGAAGAGCGACCGGCCCCAGCGGCAGATTTCGTCGCGAAGCTGCTGTTCTTCCAGTGTCATCGGCTGCTGCCTTTCAGCATGTTCAGGGCGCGTTGAAAGAAATCATCGGCGCCGAAATTGCCCGACTTCAACGCCAGCGCGAGACGCGGCGGCCCGTCGAGAACCAGCACGGGCACGCCGATGTCGATCTCGGAGCCGATGCGCATCGGTCCTTGCCCCAGCGCTGAGGCAACCGCGCCGGACGTCTCCCCGCCAGCCACGATCATGCGGCGAAAGCCGGCTGCCGCCGCTTGCGTGGCCAGCGAGGCGAAAAAATACTCGAACCGGCCAGCAAGCTCCGAGCCGCCATATCGAGCCTGCGCCGCCGACACAACCGCCGGATCCGCGGAGGAGAAGACCAGCGGGGCAACGTCCTTGTGCTTTTCGATGAAAGCAAACGCCTGCTTTGCGACCGCGTCGCCGTCGTTGCTCAAAGCCTCGGCGCTCAGTTCCATAGAAGGATGCGTTTGCCGGTAGAGCGAAACCTGGCGTCGTGTCGCCGCCGAGCAACTGCCGGACAGAACCAGCGCCGGACCATGCGCGCCCTGGAAGCCTTTGGAGGCGCGGCTGGCGCGAATGCCGAAATTTCCCGGTAGCGCGAGAGCGATGCCTGATCCACCAGTGACCAGCTTGTGACCGGCGGCGGCGCGGCCGAGCTTGACAAGGTCGTCGTTGAGGATCGTGTCGGCGACAATCAGCCGCTCGCCGGCGGCTTCGGCGTCGGTAAGCGCCTTGCCCAGCATCTGTGATCGGACGGCGTGCAACGGAAGATGTCCAACCTTCAGGTTTGTCTGGCGCGCCAGCCAGCGCCGGATATCGGCGTCCGTCATTGGCGTCAGCGGATGGCTTTCCATGCCGGATTCACTAAGCAGCTTGTCCCAGACGAAGAGATGGCCCTGATAGACCGTGCGCCCATTCGCCGGAAAGGCGGGGCAGACGAGTGCCAGCGGCGCCTCCAGTTCATCGAGCAGCGCCGCAGCGACCGGCCCGATATTGCCTTGCGGAGTCGAATCGAATGTCGAGCAGTATTTGAAAACGATCTGCTCGGCGCCATTTGCAACGAGCCAACGGCAAGCGGCGATGGATTGCGCGACCGCCTCGTCGACAGCGATCGAGCGGGTCTTCAGCGAGACGACGGCCGCATCGATGTCCGGTTGTGCCGGATGTGCGGGCGTGCCGATATACTGCAGCGTCCGTGCCCCGGCCTTGGCCAGCGTATTCGCGATATCGCCCGAGCCGGTGAAGTCATCACCGATGACGCCGATCCGCATGGCCGTCAGTCGTGCGTGCGCTGCTGCCAGAAGGTCACGGCAAGCTGCTCCAGATGCGTGCGCATGGCTTGCTCGGCGCGGTCCGGGTCGCGCGCGGCGATCCCTTCATAGATCGCCTTGTGCGCCTCGAAAGCCGTCTTTTCCTGCCCCTTGGCGGCAAGCGTGACGGTGCGCTGTTCCTTTAGCCATTCCGAAATCTGGTCGTGCAGCGCGATGAAGACCGGATTGCGCGCCATCTTCGCCAGTTCGAAATGGAAGGCGATGTCGGTCGAGGTAAACCGCTCGCGATTGCCTATGGCTTTGCGATTGGCTTCGAGCGCAGCCGCCAGCGCCTCAAGGTCCGTGGCCGTCGCGTGGCGGGCTGCCTCGCGCGCTAACCCGACTTCGAAGAACAGGCGAGCGCCCTGGAAGTAGCGATGCCCCTCCTCGGTCGAGAGCATCTGGCGCACCGCCGGGGCCATGCCGGTGAAGATATGCGAGGCGGTCGGCATCAGTACCTTGGCGCGCGCGCCGTTGGTGAGTTCGACGAGCCCGGCTTTCTGCAGCGAGATCAGGGCCTCGCGTATTGCCGGCCGGCCGACGCCGAAGCGCATCTGCAGGTCGCGCTCGGGCGGCAGTTGATCGCCGGGCTTCAGTTTGCCGGACAGGATTTGCGCCTCGAGATGCGAGGCTACGTGCTCGAAGAGCTTCTTGCGTTCTATGACGAGAGGGTCGACCATAGACCTTTCATACCATCATACTTGACAACCATGCAACTGCTTGCAAGGATGACGGCAAGATAAACCAAAACAAGGCCGGGTCGGCGAACGGCTTCGTTCGCCGAAAGCGCGTTTCCGACAGCGATCGGAAGCGATGGCACGGTCTTGCCAAAAACCCCGTGGCGGGTCAGGGAGCGAGAAGACATGCGGATCGCCATTTTGGGCGGCGGCGGCGCGATGGGCGGCATTTTTGGCGGATACCTCGCCCGCGCCGGCAATGACGTCACGCTGATCGATGTGTCGAAGCCTGCCGTGGCGGCAATCAATGACAACGGCCTGACGATCGAGGAGAAGGACGGCACCCAACCGGTCATCCGCGTTCCCGCAAGCACGGAGCCGTCCAAGGTCGGGCCCGTCGACCTCATCATCAATTTCGTTAAATGCTACCACACCGATGCCGCGGTCCGCGCCGCGGCGCCGATGATCTCGGGCGATACGGCGGTGCTCAGCCTGCAAAATGGCTGGGGAAACGCGCCGCGCATCGCCGGCATTGTCGGCGAAGACAAGGTGCTTGTCGGCCTGACCTATCACGGCGGCACGCTGCTTGGTCCCGGCAGGGTGAAGCATCCTGGTGTGGGGATGACCTATATCGGTGAGCTGAGCGGCAAGACGACGCCGCGTCTGGACAAAGTGATCGAAACCTTCCGCGCCGCGCAGATCGAAACCACGAAATCGGAACGCATCCTGGACGAGGTCTGGAAGAAACTCGCCTTGAACGCCTGCACGCTGCCGATCGCCGGCCTGCTGCATTTCATGTCGCACGAACTGGTCGCTTTTGACGCGACCAAGTCGCTGATGGCCGCGATCCTTAGAGAGGTCGTGGCCGTTGCCAATGCGCAAGGCATTTCGCTCGATTACGACGAACGTTGGGCGGCCATCACCGGATTGCTCGAGAAGGCGGTTGGCGGCAAGGCGTCGATGCTGCAGGACGTCGAGGCCAGGCGCCAGACGGAGATCGAGGTGATCAATGGCGCCATCGTCGATGCCGGCAAGCGCATCGGCGTGGCGACGCCGGTCAACGACACGATGGTCTGGATGATCCAGGCCAAACAAGCCCACTATCTTCAGGCAAAGGCATAACGATGCCGGCCTTGTCGTTCAGCGTTTGAGGCTTGAGATGGCGGCGCGCCTCGAAGTCTCGCAGCTCTCGAAATCGTTCCCGGGCGTGAGGGCGCTCGACGACGTATCGATGACGGTCGAGCCCGGCGAAATCCGGGCTCTGCTGGGCGAGAATGGCGCCGGAAAGTCGACGCTCGGCAGGATCGTCGCCGGTGTCTATGCCCGCACCAGCGGCGAGGTGCGCCTCGATGGCGTCGCTCTCGGCGAACTCGATGAGAAAGCGGCCGGCGAGCTCGGCATCGGCATCGTCCATCAGGAAGGCTCGCTGGTGCCGCAGCTCTCGGTCGCGGAGAACATCTTTGCCGGTCGGCAGCCGACGAAATGGCTCGGCCAGGTCGATGTGAGACTGATGCGTGAACGAGCCCACGCTCTCATCGCCCAACTCGGCGTTGCCATCGATCCCGCCATGAAGGTGGCGTTCTTGTCGCCGGCCCAGGCGCAGATCGTCGAGATCGCCAAGGCGCTGTCGCGCGAGTTGAAGCTTTTGATTCTTGACGAGCCGACGGCGGCCCTGACCCTGACCGAAACCGAAAAGCTGTTCGAGATCGTGCGTCAGCTGGCCAGGGACGGCGTTTCGATCATCTATGTATCCCACCGCCTCGCCGAAATCTTCTCGCTCTGCAATTCGGTCACTGTGCTGAAGGATGGGCGGCTGGCGGGCACCCGAAAGGTCGCCGAGACCACGACGGACGAATTGATCCGGCTCATGGTCGGGCGCGAGGTCCATCTCGCGCGCTCGGCTTCGCCACGACAAGTGGGGCCGATCGTTCTTGAGGCCAATGAGATCTCCGCGCCGCCGCTTGTGCGATCGGCTTCGATCACCGTGCGTGCGGGCGAGGTCGTCTGCCTGGCCGGATTGATCGGCTCAGGGCGGAGCGAATTCTGCGAGGCCATCTTCGGTGCGAGGGCCCGCAGGGCCGGTGAAATCCGCATCGCAGGCGCGCCGATCAACCCGCAAGGACCGTGGGACGCCAAGCACGCCGGCATCGGCATGGTGCCGGAAGATCGCAAGACCTCGGGCCTTTTCCTGGGAATGGATCTCGTCAACAACATCGCCGCAACGGTCCTGTCGAAGGTCTCGTCGGGCGCCAATTTCTCCAACAGGAAGGCCGAGGCGCTGGCCGGCAACTTCATCAGCGAGCTGCGCATCTCGACGCCGAGCGTGCACAAGATCGTCGGCGAGCTCTCCGGGGGCAACCAGCAGAAGGTGCTGCTGGCAAAATGGCTAGCCATGGAGCCCCGCCTGCTCATCGTCGACGAGCCGACGCGCGGCGTCGATGTTGGCGCCCGCTCCGAAATCTATCGTCTCCTGCGCGGCCTCGCTGAGCGGGGCGTGGCGCTATTGGTCGTCTCTTCGGATCTGCCCGAGGTGCTCGCGCTCGCGGACCGCATCGTGGTGATGGCCGAAGGCCGAACAGTCGGAGAACTCGCCGGCGAAGGCGCGACCGAAGAGCAGGTTCTGCGGCTGGCGACCCGGTTCACATCGTCCGTGGCGGACGTACGCAAGGAAGCGGTTGGAGCATGAGCTTGGCACAGATTTCCCGCAACGAAGCGCAGGCGTCGGTGGAGCAGCGCGAGGCCTTGCCGCTGCGCATCGTGCGCCGGCTGGCCAATTCGCGCGAGCTGACATTGTTCGTTCTGGTCGTGCTGCTGGCGCTGGCGATGACCATCGTCTATCCGCACAATTTCCCGACCGGACCGAATATGCGGGCCGTGCTTTTGAACCTCGCGCCCGTCGGCATCCTCGTCTGCGGCATGATGCTCCTGATGATTGCGGGCACGTTCGATCTTTCGGTCGGCTCGACGCTGGCGCTGGCCGGCGTATGGGCCGGCGTTGTCGCGGGCTGGTGGGGCTGGCCCGCCGAGGCGGCTCTCCTCATCGGTGTCGTGGTCGGGGCTATGGCTGGGCTGATAAACGGGCTGATCGTCACCCGCATCGGCATCAACGCGCTGATCGCGACGCTCGGCACGCTGACCATCTACCGCAGCCTCACCTATGTGACGGCCGGAACGGGCGTCACCCCGATCTCGGACAGCTTCGCCGAGTATGGCCGCGCCGCCGATCCGATCCTGCGCATCCAGTCGCCGTTCTGGGCAATGCTGGTTCTTGTCCTGATCGGCGGCTGGCTGATCGCCCGCACCCGCTTCTTCCGCCAGTTCTATTTCGTCGGCGGTAATCCTCGTGCGGCGCAATTGTCAGGCATCCGCGTCGACAGGCTGATTCTCATCGGCTTCGTGATCATGGGTGCGCTGGCGGGTATCGCCGGCGTGCTTGGGGCGGCGCGGCTGAACAGCGCGGTCGTCAATGCCGGCGTCGGCATCGAGCTCAAGGTCATCACCGCGACGGTGCTCGGCGGCGCCAGCCTCAAGGGCGGCGAGGGCACGGTTCTGGGCGGCATTCTCGGCGTGCTTTTCATCGCCCTGATCGAGAACGCCATGATCATCAACGCGGTCGGCGTGTTCTGGCAGGGACTGGTCGTTGGTCTCGTCCTGCTGTTCGCCGTCTCGCTCGACCGCTTCAAGACCGCGGGCCGCGCCTGATCGGGCAGCAAGCGGGGGAAATCCGGCCAGAGCCGGGGGAACTGCAAAAACTGGGATCAGAACCCAATCAGGAGGAAACAGGAATGGGCTCTATGCTGAAATCGACATTGATCGCCTTGGGCATGACGGCGCTTGCATCGGCCGTGACGGCACCTGCGCGCGCGCAGGAATCATCGTTTGGCCCCGCCGACGCCAAGGAGACCTACTACTGGATTTCCAACAAGGCCAACCTTCCGCTCTTCGTGCAGTACGACTATGTCGGCATGAAGAAGATCGCCGAGGAACTCGGCGTGAAAGTGGTCGTTGCCGGGCCGACCGATTTTGACCTGCCGGGCTTTATCGCCGCAGTCGACCAGGTCTGCGCGCAGAAGCCAAATGGCGTGTCCGTGGTGGGTGGCTGGGATCCGTCTCTGACGGAATCGGTCAAGAAGTGCCTGGAACAGGGTGTGCCCACCGTCGTCGACGACGGCGATCTGCCGGACTCGGGCCGCTTGGCCTACATCGGCACGAACTGGACACAGGTCGGCGTCGCGCAGGCCAAGAAGATAATGGAGAAACTGCCCAGCGGCGGCAAGCTGGCCATGATGTCGATCATCAATGCCGGCAACATGCGTGAGGCGGTCGCTGGCTTCAAGGCCTATATCGAGGCCAATGGCGGCGGCAAGTACAACATCGTTTCCAACGAAGACGACGGCGGCGACGCGCAGAAGGCCGCGCAGGTGACGGCCGCGATCCTGGCCGCCAATCCGGACATCGCCGGCATCGCCGGCTTCGACTCGGAGTCCGGCGCCGGCATCGTCACCGCATTGCGCGAGGCCGGCAAGAATCCAGGCGACATCAAGGTGACCGCGATGGAGCAGACGCCCGACTTCTTCAAGACAGCCAAGCAAGGCTGGGTCGACGGCATCGTGGTGCAGAACCGCGAGCTTTTCATCTACTACGCCGTCAAGATCCTGCACGACTACAACCACAACGGTCTGAAGTCCGCCGGCCTTGGCGCCGCCGACGGCGGTCGCCCGGTTCCCGATACGCTCGACACCGGCGTGCTGCTCGTCACCAAGGACAATGTCGACAAGGTGACGGCCGCGCTCGGCGTCAAGTAGTCGATCTGCACGAGGGCTGTCGCCCCCTTCCTCCGGCGGTTCACCCCTGCCGCCGGAGGCACCTTTGAAGCGAACCAACCCGATCAAGTCGCGACCATGGCCGCAACAGTGACACCACAGACGATACCGGACGACGTGGACATCCACGATCCTGCGTTCGTCGCCGATCCATTCTCGGCCTTCGACAGGCTGCGGCGCGAATGTCCGGTGGCCCGGTCGAACAGGCACGGGGGTTTTTGGCTGCTGAGCCGCTATGACGACGTGCGGTCGGCGGCAATCAATTGGCGCGACTATACATCCAGCGTTCCCGGCGTGACGGCCATTCCCGTGATCACGCCGCGTACCGAACCCCAGCTGCCGATCGAAGTCGATCCGCCGCGGCACTCGCGCTACCGCGCGCTGGTCAACCCGGTCTTTGCCCCACAACGTGTCGCCGCCATCACGCCGCGCGTCAGGGCGCTGGCCCGGTCCCTCTTCGAAAAGATGGCTGCGAAGGGACAGGCCGAGATCGTTGCCGAATTCTGCGTGCCAGTTGCCGTCGCCTCGCTGGCGGCCTTCACCGACGTGCCGCTGGAAGATTCGGACAGGTGGATCGGCTGGATCACCAGCATGTTCAACATGAGCGACCCTGCAGCCGGCGCGGCTTCGAGCCGTGAACTCAACGCCTATATCGAGAAGCTGATCGCGGCGCGGCGCTCCAAGCCGACCGACGACTTCATCAGCATGCTGATTGCGGCCGAGATCGATGGCGAACGGCTGGACGACAATCAGATACGCTCATTCATGACCGTCGTCTTCGGCGCAGGTTTCGAGACCACGGCGGATGGCCTTTCGGTAATGCTGCACTGGCTCGCCGAACACCCGAAGGCCCTGGAGCGGCTTGCCGAGGAGCCAGCGCTCGTTCCCACCGCGGTGGAGGAGTTCCTGCGCTATTCCTCGCCGATCGAGATTTTCGGCCGCAACGCCTCGCGCGACCTGTGCCTGCACGGTCGCAATATACGCGAGGGCGATATTGTGGCGCTCGGTTTCGGCTCGGCCAACCGAGATCCATCGGTATTCGAAGCGCCGAACGAGCTACGCCTCGATCGCAATCCGAACAAGCATCTCACTTTCGGGGCCGGCCCACATTTGTGCGCCGGTGCGGGTGTAGCGCGCATGGAAATGGCGGTGACACTTGAGACGCTGATCGAAGCCCGCTTGAGCCTTGCGCCTGACACGACGAAAGAGCTTCGCTGGAAGACACGCGGCGATCGGCACGGACTTTCCTGCCTGCCGCTCAAGATCGACACGAGAAAGACGAGTTGAACCGATGACGCTTCGACCCACGACCCGCATCCGCTTCCACGGCGTCGCCGCCTACGAGATTCTGACCGAGAACGGCATGCGCATATTGTGCGATCCCTTTCTCGATCAGAACCCCGGCGCCGCAACCAAATCCACCGAATTCGACCACGTGGATCTGGTGATCGTTAGCCATGCGGCCTTCGATCATCTGGGCGACACCGACAAAATCGCTGCCAAATATGGATGCCCGGTCGTCTGCGGCGGCGAGGTGAAGGCCTGGCTGATGGACCGCGGCATCCCGGCAAACCAGATTCGTGCAACCACCTGGGGCATCCGTGTCAAGGTGGCGGGCATCGAGATACAGCCGCTCGAATGTCACCACTGGTCGCAGATCAGGTTGAAGGACAATTCCTTCATATCAGGCGTGCCGATGGCCTTCATCGTCTATGCCGACGGGCTGCGTTTCTACCACTATGGCGACACAGCCATCTTCTCCGACCTGAAGCTGCAGGGCCAACTCTACAAGCCGAATGTCGGATGCATCGGCATCGCCAATCCGCAGGAGGTCCTGCATCTCAATCCGATGCCTGGCGAAATGCTGACGGGCGAGATGAGCCCCTACGAGGGGGTCCTTGCGACCCAATGGCTCGGGCTCGAGACCGTGCTGCCATGCCACTACATCACCCTCGACGGCGACAAGGATGTCGCCGACTACATGAAGCATCACGGCGCGGCGAGGGCGCGCGGCGAGCCTATCGCCGACCCCTATCTGCTTCGGGCCGGCGACTGGATCGAATTCGACGCCGAAGGCAGGGTGGTGCGCCCCGCAAAGGCGGCATGATGCAGGCCGCCATTTTCGATCAGCCGCGGTCGATCCGCATCGCCGATGTGCCGAAGCCGCTCCCTGGACCGGGCGAGGTGCTGGTGCGCGTCAGGGCAGCGGGCCTGTGCGCCGGCGATCTCTACATCTACACCGGCAAAAATCCTTACGTGATCTACCCGCGCATCGGCTGTCACGAGATCGCCGGCACGGTCGAGGCTTACGGTCAAGGGACCGCCGGTCCGAAGGTCGGGACGCGTGTCGTCGTCGACCCGTTCATAGGCTGCGGCCATTGCTATCCTTGCCGGGTCGGCAAGCGCAATTGCTGCGCCAACCTCGCCATTATCGGTGTGCATCGCGAGGGCGGCTTCGCCGATTTCGTCACCGCGCCCGCGACCAATTTGAACCCTGTGCCGGACGGGCTGACCGATTTCGAGGCGGCATTCGCCGAGCCGGTCGCCATCGGCGTCCAGGGTTGCCGGCGTGGAATGGTCACCGCCGACGACACGGTCCTCGTTCTAGGCGCCGGTCCGATCGGTCTGGCGATCGTCGAGGTCGCGCGGGTGCTCGGCGCCAAAGTCTACGCAACCGACCTTTCGGCGGAGCGGCTGTCCACCGCCGCGGACATGGGTGCAACTCCGATCGCCGGCGGCGCGGGCCTGCTCGAGCGCGTGCTTGAGATCACGAACGGCGAGGGGATGCCGGTCGTCATGGAGGCGACGGGTGCGGCGCCAGCGATGGAACAGACCATCGACCTCGTCGCCGCCGGCGGCCGTATCGTCATCCTCGGCCTCGTCAAGAAAGGGCAGGGCGTCACGTTTCCCGGCCTGGATTTCACCCGCAAGGAAGTCACGATCCTCGGGTCGCGCGCGTCCGTCGATTGCTTTCCCGAGGCGCTCGATCTGCTTGCGTCGGGCAAGATCCACTATCCCAAGATCGCCAGCAGCTTCTCGCTGTCCGCGGCACCCACCGTTTTCAAAACACTCGCTGACAATCCGATGGCCTTGCACAAGGCTGTCTTCGTTTCGGAGGCCGTATGAAATTCGTGACTTTCTCCCATAAGAAGGCGGGGCATCACCACCACGCCGGCGTCCTCGACGGCGAGGAGGTGGTGTGCCTCACCGAAGCCGGGCTAGCGGCGTCGGTGCTCGACATCGTGCAGGGCGGCAAGTCGGCGCTCGACAAAATTCGCGGCGGACTTACCCAGGCGCCGCGCTATGCGCTTGTCGATGTCATGCTCGAAGCCCCCATCCGCCCCGGCAAGGTTCTTTGCTCCGGCATCAACTACAAAGGGCATGCCGAGGAAAATCCTAACGCCAAGATGCCAACCGAGCCGTTCTTCTTCGCAAAGCTGCCGTCATCGGTCGTCGGGCCGGACGTGCCGGTCGAGAAGCCGGTTCGAACCGAACAGATGGACTACGAGGTTGAATTCACCGCCGTGATCGGCAAGCGCCTGCACAAGGCCGCGGAGGCCGATGTGATGCCGGCGGTCTTCGGCTACACGCTGCTCAACGATATCTCCGCCCGCGACGTTCAATTTAAGGACAACCAGATTACCATCGGCAAGAATTTCGCCGGCTTCGCGCCGATCGGCCCCTGCATCGTCACTGCCGATGAACTGACCAGGCCGGATGATGTGGCGCTGAAGACCCGGCTCAACGGCAAGCTGCTGCAGAATGGCAGCACGTCCGACTGGCTCTTCTCGCTGCCGCGGCTGATATCCTTCCTCTCACACTATGTGCCGCTTGAGCCTGGCGATCTCGTCTCTACCGGAACGCCGGCTGGCGTAGGCGCCTTCCAGAAGCCGCAGATCTTCATGAAGGCGGGCGATATCGTCGAGATCGAGGCGACTGGCATCGGCGTGCTCAGAACGCCGATCGTGGCCAGATAGAGGTATGGCCCGCCCTTTGCGCATTGGTGTGATCGGCTGCGGCTTCTTCGCGCAGAACCATTTGCATTCTTGGCGCGACCTCGCCGAAACGGGAGCGCAACTCGCTGCCGTTTGCGATGTCGATGCCGGCAAGGCGCGCGCGGCTGGGGAGCAGTTCGGCGTGCCGTTTTACTCGGACGCCGAAAGCATGCTCGAGGCTGAGCGTCTCGACGTGGTCGACATCGTCACACGCCATGACACGCACAGGCTGTTGGCGGAGATCGCCATCGCGCATCGCGTTGCCGCGATCGTCCAGAAGCCGTTCGCGTCGACCTGGCAAGACTGTGTTGCGATCGTCGAATCGGCCCGCAAGGCAAATGTATGGCTTGCAGTGCACGAGAACTTCCGGTTCCAGGCGCCGATGCGCGTGGTCCGCAAGGTGATCGACAGCGGCGCCATCGGAACGCCGAGTTGGGCGAGGATTCGCTTCAGGACCGGCTTCGATGTCTACAAGACCCAGCCCTATTTCTATGACGAGGAGCGGCTGGCGATTGCTGATGTCGGCATCCACATGCTGGACCTTGCGCGCTTCTTCCTCGGCGAGGTCGAGCACATATCCAGTGAAACCCAGAAGCGCAATCCGCGCGTTCGCGCCGAGGATACGGCGACCATGCTGCTGCGCCATGCAAGTGGCGCGGTGTCGGTTGTGGAATGCACGTACGAGTCGCGACGTCTGCCCGATCATTTTCCTGAAACGCTGCTGGTCGTTGAAGGTCCCAAGGGCGCGATTTCGCTTGGAGCCGGCTGCAGGATAACGGTGACGAGCGATGGCAAGACCTGGACGCAAGATGCTGGCGCGCCGCTCCTGACCTGGACCGGTCACCCCTGGCATGTCGCCCAGCAAGGCGTGATCGGCGCATGCGGCCATTTTCTCGACTGTCTGCAGCGTGGCGTCCCGGCCGAAACCAGCGGTGAGGACAATCTCAAGACATACGCGCTGGTCGACGCCGCCTATCGCGCCGCGGACGAACGGCGCGCCATTCAACCCATGCAATGGAATCCCATTCACAACGGAGAGCCTGGATGAGCATGCTTTCCGAAGCGGCCTTTGCGCTGACCGTTGTTTTCGAGCTCGTCGAGGGGACCTTTCCCGAGTTCTACCGGCTCGTTTCGGAGAATGCGGCGTCATCTGTCGAGCTTGAGCCGGGATGCCTGCGCTTCGATGTGCTGACACCGCTGGGACCCCAGAAACCGTCGCAGATCTTCCTCTACGAGATCTATCGTGATCGCGCAGCCTTCGACCTGCATCTTGCTTCCGAGCACTATCGCAGCTTCGATGCCAGCACGCGCGACATGGTGAGCAGCAAGACGGTCGTGACATACAAAGTCGATGAGAACTTCAAGCAGGCGAAGCTGTGACAGCCGATCCGGATCCTGTGGCGCTCTACGGCACCGACGAGCCCCTGCCGGAACGACGGCTTCTGACTGCCGGATCGCTGACCGCTATCCTTGAGGACGGCAATCTGCGGACGATTTCCTTTGCCGGCGTCGAGGTGGTTCGAGCGATAAACTATCTCGCGCGCGATTCATCCTGGGGGACTTACAAGGCCGAGCTCTCCAATGTCTCTGTGGCGACGGAAGGGGACTCCTTCAAAGTAGGCTACGATGGACTCTGCAGCGGTCCGCAAGGCCGCTTTGCTTATCGAATGACGATTACCGGCGACGCTTCGGGCGAACTCAGCCTGGAGGCCGAAGGTGTTGCACTCACCGATTTTCCGACAAACCGCACAGGCTTCGTCGTGCTTCACCCTGCCGAGGCGGCGGGCGGAAAGCTGTCCATCCGGCACAGCAACGGAATGATCGAAGATACGATTTTTCCCTCTCTGATCAGTCCGGATCAGCCTGCATTCGACATTTCGGCGCTGACGCATTACCCGGCGCCTGGCATGACCTGCACCGTCACCATGGAAGGCGATGCCTTCGAGATGGAGGACCAGCGCAACTGGACGGATGCCTCTTTCAAGACCTATATCCGGCCACTTTCAAAACCCCGTCCATATATCATTCGCAAAGATACGCAGGACTGTCAGTGCATCACTGTTTCCGTGCGCGCCGATGCGTCGGCAACCCAAAGGACAACCGGCGGCGTTGTAACTCTGACGCTTGGCGGACCTGCGGGACGCATGCCGTCCATTGCCTTGTTCCTCGATCCAGACGATTTGCCTGACGCGACGGCCAGCGCATCTTTGCTTGGGCCGGTTCCGGAGATCATTGTTCGCTTCGACAGCGCGCGCGGGCATGACGCTCGGATGCTGCGCAAATCAGCCGACCTTGCGGGTGCGCTCGGCGCCCGATTGGCGGTCGAGGCGGTTGTTGAAACGGTCGATCCCTCAGCAGAAGCAGCGGCCATTGCCGATGCGATTCGTTTGTCCAAAGTCGAACCCAGCGCGCTGCTGGTTTCGCCCCGGCGCGAATTCAAGACGCGGCCCTCGAACCATTTGCCTACAGGCGAGCGGCCCGTCGGCGAACTGGTCGATGCGCTCAAGGCAAGTGGCATCGATTGCCTGATCGGCGCGGGAACTCCCTCCCTGTTCACCGAATTCAACCGCAATCCGCCGAGCGGCGATGCGGATTTTGTCTTCTTCGGCAACAGCGCGATCGTGCATGCCGCCGACGAGCAGTCGGTCATGGAAACCCTGACGGTTTATTCAGCCGTGATGGAGACGGCGCGGCATTTATGTCCTGGCAAGTCGATCTGGCTGGGACCGTGCACGATCGGTATGCGACATAATCCTTACGGACAGTCAGTTGCGGCCAATCCTGACCTTATCCGGATACCTGCCGCCCGCATCGACCCGCGACAGCAAGCATTGTTCGGTGCCGCCTTTGCCGTCGGCGTGGCGACCCAGGCAGCCGCGGCAGCCGCCGATCGATTGATATTGGCAGCACCGACCGGACCTTTCGGGCTTTTGAATGAGGATGGCACCCCGCGACCGTTACAGGCCATCCATGCCCAACTCGTGGCTGCAGCAGGAACCCAGCGCTACGACGTCTCGGTCAATCATTCGGCAGTGGCGGCAGTCGCTTTTCAGCTCGCCGACGAAATCCGCATCCTGGCGGCAAATCTAACGTCGGCGCCGATCGAGATTGCGTTGGCCCCGACGGCAAAACTTCAAGGCGTCACTTGCGACGATCCGGAACTGGTGAATTCTCATCGGGCCAGCCACTCAGTAGGACCATACGGCTCTGTCACTTTTCAGGTTGCCCGACACGGGAGACGAGGTAGGGGGCCTTGACGAGCCCTACAAATTCGGCCCGGCGACCGATATCGTCGAGCTTCCCGTCACCGGGGGGCTGGACGATTATCCGGCCTTCGAGGTCGTTGCCGGCTGAAACCAGGGCTATTCGAATCCGCCCGACATCGAGGAAATCTGGTGGGTAACTTCCAGTATGCGTTCGAGAACTGCAAGGGCGGCATCTACACGCTCACCATGCATCCCGAATTCATCGGCCGCGGCCATCGCATCATGATGCTCGACCGGCTGATCCAGCGCATGAAAGCCTGCGCGGGCGTGCATTTCACCACGCTCGGCCCTTATGCCGCCGAATGGAATCGCAGAACCCGCTCGAAAAATGGAAGTCGGAAAACCCGATGCGCACCGGCGTCAACAGCTTCCCATCGCTCTGACCGGCCGTGGGTGGCTACGGCAACAGAACGAGCGCCCCGCTGGTCTTGCGGGTTTCCAGGTCTCGATGGGCGTCCGCGGCTTTGGCCAGCTCGTAGGACGCTGGCTGCCCGATCCTGACGGCGCGCTGGCGAAATGCCGTAAAGAAGCGGCCGACATGTGGCGCGAGCTTCTCGGGGGTGTCGGTGTAATGAGCATAATTGGGCCGCGAAACGGTGATCGACTTCGAGGCCAGGCGGTCGATGTCCCAGGCGCCGACCGGCCCCGATGCCTGGCCGAAGCTGACGAGATGACCGCGTGTGGCAAGGGCCGCGAGCGAGCCGGCGAAAGTATCGACACCGACGGCATCGTAAATGACGTTGGCGCCTGCGCCGGCGGTCAGCCGCATCACCGCCTCGCTGAAATCCTCCCGGGAATAGACGATGACATGGTGCGCGCCAAGACGCTCGACGATGCGCGCCTTGTCATCGCTCGACACGGTTGCGATCACGGTTGCGCCGAGATGGCGTGCCCATTGCACCAGCAACTGGCCGATGCCACCGGCGGCGGCGTGGATGAGCACGACCTCGCCTGGCCGAACGGCATGGACGTCGTGCAGGAGAAAACTGGCTGCCACGCCCTTGAGCAGGCTCGCGGCGGCGACCTCGTCAGAAATGTCGTCCGACAGCCGCACCAACAGGTCGGCCGTCATGTTGCGGCGCTCTGCATAGGCGCCGACCGGCGGGCAGGCATAGGCGACACGGTCGCCGACCGACAGGCCGGACACCGCCGGGCCGATTGCCTCGATGACGCCCGCGGCCTCCATGCCCGGCACGCCCGGCGGCCGCAGCAGATCGAAGAAGCCGGTGCGGCAATAGACGTCGATGAAGTTGACGCCGATCGCCATGTGGCGGATCCGCACCTCGTGGGGCGCCGGCGGCGGCAATGCGATTTCCTTCAGCTGCAGCACTTCCGGTCCGCCATAGCGCTCGACGAGGATCGCGCGCGTCGTTTCTCGTGTGTCCCGGGGCGGTGCTAGGATCGATGGCGCGGGGATCGAACGGGGTGCCACGCCTGTCGGCCTCGACGGCATGATTGCCGGCGACGGCCTTGCCTCGGCCGGCGTGGCGGCGTCGCGGCGCCCGAGGAGATTGCGGATCGCGGCAAAGCCGGCACGATAGATATCTTCGGCGACCAGCTTCACCAGTTCGTCGCGGCGATGCGCCGGCGGGTGGAATTCGGAGCGCCATTCCCAGAAGGTGGCGTTGCCGTCGGTTACCGGCTTCAGCCGTATCGACGCGACATAACCCATCAACGGCAGCGGCGCCTCGAGCAGGCAGTAGCTCAGCCGGCGCTCCTTGTCGGACAACGCCAGAAGCTGCTCGCGCAGTTCGCCGCCGTCGGCCAGACGGAAATGACGCACGGCGCCGACCGCGTCGGCCGGCTCGCCGCCATCGATCTCGCTCGACGCGATGGCCGGGTGCCAGCGGTCGTGGCCGTTGAAATCGCGCAGGATGGCCCATACCTCCTCGATCGGGGCATCGATGATCGTGCTCTGGCGGACCTGGACCATTCGCGGCGGGTCAGCGTCCGAAGCGCTGCTTCAGCGCGGTAAGCGCGGCCTGGAACACGCCGCTGCCTATCTGCTGCGTAAGCGCTGCCTCGCGCCCGGGGGCGCAATCGAACTCGGCCTGCCATTCGGCCAACGTCAAATTGCCGTCGGTTATCGGCGTCAGCGACAAGGTGGCGACATAGTTCTCCACCTGCATCGGGCTCTCCAGGATCGCATAACTGCAGGAGAGGTCGTAGTCGGACAGCGCCAGCAGTCGTTCGCGGATCCGTCCGCCGTCCTTGAGCGTGAAACTGCGGATGCAGCCGATCCGGTCGGCATGCGCATTCTGCTCAATGCGGCTCTCGGCCACGAAAGGCGCCCAGTCCGGCAAGCCGTTGAAGTCGCGCACGACCTTCCAGACGTCCGCGGCCGGGGCCGGGATGACCGAGGAGACATAGACCTTGGTCATGCTTGAGAGCCGGCTGTGGGCATGGCGGTCCGAGCATTTATTGTCTCGCGCCGCGCCAGATCGACCCCCACCCCGTCGAGCTTCGCTCGACACCTCTCCCCCGATCGACGGGGGAGAGGAAAGGCGCGAGGCGATTCCAACTGGCTCCTTTCCTCTCCCTGCGGAGGGGGGAGAGGTGGCGCTGCCAAGCAGCGACGGAGTGGGGGAACCACTTGGCAAGAAAACACCGCCGTCACCTCAATGGTCGCGGTCGTCATCATCGTCCTTGGCGGCCTTGCCCTTGCCCTTCTTATCGCGGGCGAGGTTCGAAATGTCCTTGGCATCGCGCAGCACGTCGGTCATCCGTCCGAGCGAGCCGCCCTCGATGCCGATCTCCTTCATCAGATTGTCGATCATCGGCGCCTGCACCCGGTAGCGCAGCGCCGAATCGATCACCTCGTCGGTGACGTTGCGGTTGCCGCCAGATCCGCCGTTGATACCGTCGACATGCAGGATCTTGATGCCGTCGATCTTCTCCATCGGCTTGACGCTCTCGCGGATGATGCCTTCCATGTGATCCAGCAATTTGCCGCGCAGGCGCCCGGCGCGCGCCTCGCTGGAGAGAAGGTTCTCCGCTTCGTTGATCTGCCGATGGCCGGTCGCGTCGACCTCGTAGCGCTGGGCGGCGGCAAGGGCGTGGATCTTTTCCGCTTCCGCGGCGGCGACGGCCGCGATCTTCCGTGCCTCCGCCAGGCTCTTTGCGGCCTTCATCTCGGCGTCGGCGGCGGCCGTCACGCGAAGGGCCTCGCGCTCCGCCTCGCGTTGGGCGGCGATCAGGTCGGTCAGCTTGCGGCGCTCGGCGATCTCGCGCTCGCGGGCGGTCAGGGCTTGTTCCTCGGCCTGGATGGCTTTGGCGCGAACGGCTTCCGACGCGGCGATCGCCGAGGAGCGTTCCTGCGTCTTCTTGGCGATGTCGATAGCCTTCTGGATCTCAGCGATCTCGATCTTCTGGTCGCGGTCGACGCTGAGCTGACGAAGATCGCGCTCCTTGATGAGACGCGCCTCCTCGATGCCGCGCTCGGTGGTGATGCGGGCTCGCTCGACCTCTTCTCCAGCCGAGATCTCGGCTTCCTCGAAGGCCTGGCGCTTGGCGATCTGCAAGGCTTCGAGATGGCGTTCCCTGGCGATCCGCACCTCGTCGACGGCACGTTCCTGCTCGATCCGCGCGGTCTCGGTTGCCTGGTTCTCGACGATCTCGGCGCGGCGCTTCTCCGCCTCCGCCTTGGTTACTTCGAGCGCCTTTTCCGCCAGCGCAATCTGGCGTTCGAGCTCGGCTATTTCGAGCGACTTCTTGCGTTCGATCTCAAGCCCGCTCTGCGCGCCTTCGCGCTCGATGCGCGCCTTCTCCAGCGAAAGCCCGAGAGCGATCTGCTCGCGCTCGGTCAATTCGCGCATCTTCATCTCGGCCTCGTCGAGCGCGCGGCGGCGCGCGATCTCACGGCGCTGCGTGTCTTCCTCGCTGCGGATGCGTTCCTCGGTGATGCTGCGCTCCTGGGCAAGACGCGATTTCTCCACCGCCTCGCGTGCGGAAAGCTGCGCCTGTTCGGCTTCCTGGTCGCGTACGGCCCGTTCCCTGGCGAGCTCGGAGCGCTGCGCAGCGCGGCGGATCTCGACTTCGCGCTCCTGTTCGAGGCGCGCATATTCGGTGTCGCGCTCGATCTCCAGCACCTTGCGCTGGGTGTCGAGGTTCTGGTTGCGGATGTCGACCAAAGTGCGCTGCTCGATCTCGTTGCGCATGCGGCGCCTGGTCTCGATGGACTCCGTCAGCTGCGTCAGGCCTTCGGCATCGAAGGCGTTGGACGGATCGAAATATTCGAGGCTGGTCTGGTCGAGGTCGACGATGGCGACGCTTTCCAGTTCCAGCCCGTTGGCGGTCAGCGAATCCGAAGCAAGCGCGCGGACCTTGTCGGCGTAGTCGCCGCGCAGCTCATGCATCTCTTCCAGCGTCATCTGCGCGGCGACGGTGCGCATGGCGCCGGCGAACTTGCCCTCCAGCAGTTCGCGCAGGCTCTCGGGCTGCAGCGTGCGGCGGCCGAGCGTCTGCGCGGCCGCGGCAACAAATTCCCGGCTCGCGCCGACACGGACGAAGAACTCTGCGATGAGGTCGACGCGCATGCGGTTCCTGGTGATCAGCGCCAGCGCGTCCTCGCGGCGAACCTCGATGCGCAGCACACCCATGTTGACCGGGGTGATCTCGTGCAGCACCGGAATGACGAAGGCGCCGCCATTGACCACCACCTTCTCGCCCAGGAAGCCGGTGCGCACGAACGCCGTCTCCTTGGTCGAGCGGCGATAGAGCCATCGCAAGATGTAGACGGCGATCACCACGACGACCGCGGCAACGATCAGCCACAACAGGAAAGCGCCAAAGCTCTGCGCGTCCATGATTTATTCTCCCCTACACAATCCGGTCAGTGCCAGGCGCCCGGCACCAATTTCGAAGATCCGTCCGCCGTCCGGTAAAGTCCAACTGTTCATGCCCGCCTCTGCAGTTTTGGGCCGATCGCGTGGAAAGCGCTGATCACCGCATCGACAAAGGGCATGTCGTTGATGTTGGCGCGCACCCGCTCGACATGGCGCTGGGGCGTCCGGCGAACGGTCTTTTCGATCGCTTCGAACAGAGCGTTGTCGGCTTCCGGATCGTGAAAGGGCTGGCCAGGCGCATCGAGCAGCGACACGCCGCCCTCGGGCAGCAGGAAGCGCACCGGTCCGTCCATGGCGTTGAGCCGCGTGCCGATCCATTCGCCGAAGGCCCGGTTCTCGTCGCGGGTCGTGCGCATCAGCGTGACATTTGGATTGTGAATGACGAATTTGCGGCCGCGGAACTTTTCCGGCACGGTCTCGCGCGGCCCGAAATTGACCATGTCGAGCGCGCCGGCCGAGCCGACATAGGGCAGCCTTGTGCGGATCGCCGCTCCGAAACGATCCTCGGTCGCCGGGAAGACGCCGCCGACGATCATGTCGGCCACTTCGGTCGTGGTGAGATCGAGGAAGGCCGATAGCAGCCGGGAGTCGGCGAGATTCTCCATGGCGCGCCCGCCGATGCCGGTGGCGTGGAAGACGAGGCAGTCATAGTCGGCTTCGAGCCGTTTCGTCACCGCCTGCACCGCCGGCGTGGTGACACCGAACATGGTGATGCCGAGGGCAGGGCGCGCCAGCTTGCGCCTGGCGTCCCACGCCTCGGCATTGGGCAGTTGCGCGACCATGCCGGCCATGGCGTGGGCGGCGTTGGACAGCACCTGCTCGGTGATCGAGTTCAGCCCCTGAACATCGGCGACCGAATGGAACATCATGATGTCGGCGCCGCCGACATATTTGGCGACGTCGCCCGCAGCCACCGTCGAGACCATCAGCTTGGGGATGCCGACCGGCAAGACCCGCATGCCGGACGTCGCCAGCGTCGTGCCGCCGGAGCCGCCCGCCGAGATGATGCCGCCGATGCGCGGTTCCCGCTCGATCCAGCGCGCGAAAGCCTCCGCCATGGCGCTGACCGAGCCGCCGCGATCGTCGGTGAAGACGGCCGAGGATCCGCGCGGGTGCATGCCGGCCACCTGCATGGCGGGAACGTCCGCGCTCGACGGCTTTCCCGACGTCGACAGGTCGACGGTGCGCACAGGCAGTCCGAGCGACTTCAGCCGGTCGGCGACGAAGCGCAATTCCTTGCCCTTGGTGTCGAACGTGCCGACGACCAGCACGGTTTTGCCGATGCGCTCGGCAAAGGGGATGGCGAAGACCTTCCTCGGGTCGTCCTGGGGCGCCGTCTTGTCGACGGCCGCCTGCCTCAGTTCGGTGACCGGCACGTTCCAGCGGTTGGGCAATTGGGTGACGGGCCGATAGACGCCGTCGCCCCCCGCCGGCTCGAGCGATCCGGCGGTCGCGCGGTCGATGCGATAGACGGCCGCCAGTTGCTCCTTTGCCTGTGCCGCTTCCGTCGGCGTGACAGGCGCTTCCTCGGCATGGCGTCCGACGCCGAGCAGCCGCTGCTGCAGGTCGCGGTCGACGGCGAGCGCGGCCGCGTCCATCAGCCGGTTGATCCGGCCATTGACCATGATCGCGACCTGGCTGGAGACAGCGGTGGCGACGCCGATGTTCTGCTCGATCACGAGCACCGCCATCTCGCCTTCGGCGGCAAGGTCGACCAGCATCTTTTCGACCTGGTCGACGATGATCGGCGCCAGCCCCTCGGTCGGCTCATCCATCACCAGAAGCTTCGGGTCGCTGAGGAGCGCGCGCGAGATGGCGAGCATCTGCTGCTCGCCCCCCGACAGCTGCGATCCGCCATTGTGCCGGCGCTCCGCCAGGCGCGGAAAGGTCTGGTAGACACGCTCGACCGTCCAACTCGCGTCACGCCGATTGCCGCCGGCAAGGCGCAGATGCTCGTCGACCGTCAGGCTTGGCCAGACGCGCCGCCCCTGCGGCACATAGCCGACGCCGAGGCGGTGGATCTCGTGCGGTTCGAGCGCGGTGGTCTCGCGGCCGTCGAAGCGGATCGAGCCGGAGCGCGCGCGCTTCAGTCCGACGATGGTATTGCACAGCGTCGACTTGCCCATGCCGTTGCGGCCGACCACGGAAAGCACGCCGCTCTCCAGCGTCAGCGAAATCCCCTGCAAGGCATGGCTCTCGCCGTAGAAGACCTGCAGATCTTCTATCTTCAGCACCGCCCTGGGGCTTTTGCCGGCGGGGCGTTCAGCCATGCTTGCCTCCGAGATAGATCTGTTGGACCTCCGGATCGGCCTCGATTTCCTGCGGCGTGCCTTCCTTGAACAGGTGCCCATTGTGCATCATCGACACGTAGTCCGCCACGCGCAGGGCGACGTCGAGATCATGCTCGATGATGATGAAACCGATATGCTTCGGCAGCGCGTTGAGGATGGCGACGAGGTCGCGCCGCTCGGTCGGCGAAAGACCCGCCGCCGGTTCGTCGAACAGGATGAAGCGCGGCGCGCCGGCGAGCGCCAGCGCGATTTCCAACTGGCGTTGCTGGCCGTGGCTCAGCGTCGCCACCAGTGCGTCGCGATGGGCTTCGAGATGAACCGCCTCGAGGATCGATCGCGCCTGCACCATGTTGACGTCGGCGGCGGTGGGCCTCAGCAGCGAAAACCGCTGGCGCGAGACGCCTCGGCAGGCGAGAAAGATGGAATCGAGGACCGACAGCCCCTTGAACAGCTGCGAGATCTGATAGGTGCGGCGCAGGCCGCGGCGGATACGCTCGTGCGGCGGCAGGTCGGTGATGTCCTCGCCGAAGAAACGGATGCGTCCGGCAGTCGGCAGGAAGTCGCCGGTCACGGCGTTGAACAGGGTGGTCTTGCCGGCGCCGTTGGAGCCGAGGACCGCGCGCCGCTCGCCGGCCGCGATCCTCATGTCGATGCCCGAGAGCGCCACCAGCGCTCCGAAATGCCGCGCCACGCCATCGAGCTCCAGCGCGTAGGCACTGGTGCTCTGCAGACGGTTCGCGGCCAGGTTTTCGGTCACTGACGATGCTCTTGGCTCGTGCCGTTACGGGCAGCTCGGATTGTCGCGGTTGACCGCCCCGAGCTTCATGAACTCGTCCTCGGGGATGCCCAGCGTCTGGTTGACCTGCGGCACGACCTTGACCAGCTTGTTGAGAAGAGTGCCGTCCGAGCCTTCGGTAACCTCGGTCAGGAAGATGTCGGCGACCGCGTTGCGGTTCTTGTCGAGCGACACTTTGCCGGTCGGCGTGTCGAAGGAAAGCTTCGACAAGGCCTCGCGCAACTTCTTGCCGCCGTCGGAGACGTCGCCGCCAACCTGGTCGAGCGCCAGCAGCGTCGCCTTCATGTTCACATAGTAGCCATGGGCGAAGAGCGACGGCGAGGGGAAGGCTCCCGGCTGCTTCTCGTAGGCGTCGACAAACGTCTTCCAGGCCGGCGCGTCATTGGTGTCGGCCGTCGGTCCGGCAGACGGCGTGCCTTTCAGCACATCCTTCAGCTTGCCTTTCGAAGTCAGCACGGTCTGGTCGACGGTGATCGAGCCGCCGATGAGCGGAGCCGAGCCCCCGGCCTGCTGGTATTGGGTCAGGAAATTGACGGCGTCGGCGCCGCCGAGCGCCACATAGATGGCGTCGACATCCTCGGGAATCGCCGCGATGACGGAGGAGAAGTCCTTGTTGCCGATCGGCACCCAGGATTTCGACGGCACGTGCCCGCCGGCCTTGCAGAACTCGGCCATGAAGCCGAACACCTGCGTGTAGGGGAAGGAGTAATCCTCGGCGACGGTGGCGACCTTCTTGTAGCCCTTGTCGTTGAAGGCATAGGTGCCGAGGCCGGCCATCCACTGCGCCCCGTCGGTGGAAAAGCGGAAGAAGTTCTCGGCCGGATTGCGCAGCGTCGTGTCCTGCGCTGCCGAGGTGCCGTTGATGAACGTCACGTCCGGCTTGGTCTTGGCATAGTCCTTGACGGCGAGGCCTTCATCGCCCGAAAGCGGGCCGACCAGCACCTTCACGCCGTCCTGCTCGACAAGCTTGCGCGCGGCGCGCACGGCGCTGTCGGGCGAGGCGTCGGACGAGCCCTTGACGATCTCGATCTTCTTGCCGGCGACGGTGCCGTTGGTCTCGGCGACCGCCGTCATGGCGCCGCGTTCGCCGTCCTCGCCGAGCACCGTGAACGGCCCCTCGAAAGTGGCGAGCAGGCCGATCTTGATCGTGTCGTCGGCGGCGAGCGCCATCGAAGGCGCGGTCAGCCCGGTGAACAGCGCCAGGGCCAGCAGTGTACGTCTGTGCATTTTCGGTTCCTCCCGTTTGATTGGTCAGCAGTGCTTCATCCGCGCCAGCCGCTAGGGGCCGGCGCGCAAGGATCCCTGGGCAAGATGTGGCTTGATCCTCCCCCACAACCCAAGAATTCCATCCGGCGAGACGAAGACGATCGCCAGGAACACCAGGCCGATCAGCGTGTTGAAACGCTCGGCACCGACGATGTCGATGGCGAAGGTCTGCATCAGTATGACGACGATCGCGCCGACGAACGGCCCGATCGGGTGGCGCAGGCCGCCGATGACGGCGATGATCAGGATGTCGATCGCCACGTCGACACCGATAGTGCCGGGCGAGACGCGCCCGTTGAACCACACCAGAAGCACGCCCGCCAGCCCGGCGAGGATGCCTGCCAGGAACCAGGCGAAGACCTTGTGCGCGGTGACATGATAGCCCAGCGCTCGCATCCTTCGCGGATTGTCGCGGATCGCCTGCAAGGTCATGCCGAAGGTGGAGCGGGAGCCGTAGAGCACCGCCGCGTAGGACAGCGCCGCAAGGCCGAGGCAGAGGTAATAGAAGGGTTTCGGGTCCCGCCAGTCGATGCCCCAGAAGACCGGCGCGTGAATGCCGGCGTAGCCGGAATGGCCGTTGAAGATCGCGTAGTTCTGCTGGGCGAAGTAGAAGGTCGCCGTCGCGATCGCCAGCGTGATCATGAGCGTGTAGATGCCTTCCGTGCGCACCGAGATCCAGCCGATCAGCGCCGACGACACCGCCGCCGCGGCAACCGCGAAGGGGACGACGATCCACCAGGGCCAGCCGAAGCCCAGCACGTTGGAATTGTTGCTGCCGAGGATGGCGACGGCGTAGGCGGCGATCCCGGCGACCGTGATCTGCGCCAGGCTGAGCATTCCGCCATAGCCGGCCAGCAGCATCAGCGACAGCGCCAGCACGCCGAAGATCATCGAGTAGCCGGCGATCTGCGTCAGGAAGAAATCCGATGCCACCAGCGGATAGAGAACGAGCGCGACGGCAAGGATGACGTGACCCGCGCCGATCTTGTCCAGCCAGTTCTGTTGCGGCACCGCGCCGTCGGCGACCGTGGTCAGGCTCATCTCGCCTTCCCCATGATGCCTTGCGGCCGCACCGCCAGCGTCACCACCATGATGACGAAGGTGAGCACCACGCCGTAGGTCGGGAAATAGACCAGGCCGATCTGCTCGGCCAGCCCGATGAGCAGCGCTCCGATCGCCGCGCCGGTGATGGAGCCCATGCCGCCGACGATCACCACGACCAGCGAGGCAAGCAAATAGCGCACGTCCTCGCCGGGTGCGACCGAGAGGGCCGATCCGCCGACCACGCCGGCGAAACCGGCAAGCCCGGCGCCGACCGCGAAGACGATGGCGAACACTGCGTGCACGTTGACGCCCGAGGCCGACAGCATGGCGCGGTCGTCGACGCCGGCGCGGATCATCATGCCGACGCGGGTCCTGTTGAGCATCAGCCAGAGCCCGACTCCGATGACGATCGCCGCCGCCAGCACGACCACGCGGTAGAGCGGATAGGTCAGGAAAACCGAAGCGCCGCTCGAGCGCACCGCGGTGACGACGGGCAAGGTCAAGGCGCCGTCGAGCCATTCCGGCGTGGCGATCTGGTACGTCCCGCCGGCCCACACCGCCAGCATCAGGTCGGCGGCGACGATCGAGATGCCGATGGTGACCAGGGTCTGTCGGAGGTCGTCGCCCTCCAGGCGGCGAAAGACGAAAACCTGCATGACGACGCCGATGATGGCCAGCACGGCAAAGCCGGCGGCGACGCCGAGCAGCCAGTAACCGGTGCGGCTGGTGACCTCGTAGCCGATATAGGCGCCGAGCAGGTAAAGCGAGCCGTGCGCCAGGTTGATGTTGCGCATCAAGCCGAAGATCAGGGTGAACCCGCTGGCGACCAGGAAATAGAGGCCGGCGAGCGTCAGGCCGTTGAGGATGGCGCTGACGAAGGCCTTCTTGGAGATCAGGATCGCGTTCAGCCAGGCGGGCCAGACGGCGAAGACCAGCCAGGCGACGATCGCCGCGGCCAGCAGGCCGACGAGGCCCCAGGCCTGGCGGCGTGTCATGCCGCCGCCCGACAGCTGCGAGGACGATGGCTGGTCGAGTATGCTCATGCGGTCAGCCGCCGGCGCTGCTCGTTCATGCGCGGCGCCTTGTGGAACTTACCGTCCTTCATGATGGCGAGGATGCGGTTCTTGTCCTGCAGGATGCGCACGTCCGAAATCGGGTCGCCATCGATCAACAGGATATCGGCGAGGTAGCCTTCCTTGATCAGGCCGAGCTCGTCACCCATGCCCATGATCTGGCCGCCATATTTGGTCCCGGCCTGGATCGCCTCCATCGGCGAGAAGCCGAGCATCTCGACGAAGGTCTGGATGTCCTTGGCGTTGGTGCCTTGCGGCGTCCAGGCAAAGCCGTAGTCGCCGCCGATGCACACGCGAATGCCGCGCCGGTGCATCTTCTTCATCGTGTCGACGCACATTTCAAGCTCTCGCTCATATTCGAGCGACAGCGGCGAGCCGGGCTTGATGCCCCATTGCTCGGCGTACCGCGCGGTGTTGATCAGCCATGCGATGCCCGGCGCCACGAAATGCTTGTCCTTGACCGCCTCGAGCATGTCGAGCGCTTCCTCGTCGGCGAAGGAGGCGTGGTAGATGTTCTGGATGCCGTGGCGCACGCACTGCTTGACCGAGCCGGAAGAGCGTGCGTGCGCCGACAGGACCTTGTTGCGGCAGCGCGCCTCGGAGGCGGCCATGGCGACCTCTTCTTCGGACATCGGGGTCTCCTCGGCGCCCATGCCGGTGATGCTCTCGCCGGATAGGTTGAGCTTGATCGAATCGACGCCGTATTTGATCAGCTGGCGCACCGTGCGGCGGATTTCCTCCGGACCGGAGACGACGATGCCGAGATTGAGGCCCTCATGCGGAATATGCGAGGGCGCGGAATCGCCAAGGCCGCCGACCGTTGTGATCTCCGGTCCCGCCGCGAGGTAACGCGGTCCGGGAAACCGGCCCTGGTTGATGAACTTCTTGGCGACGACGTCGAGCCGTGGCTTGGCGGCGGCCGCGCCCCGGCCGGCGGTGAAGCCGGCATCGAGCACCAGCTTGGCCATCTCCATGGTGACCAGCATGTGCTCCTCGATCTCCATCATCTGGATGGGATCGATGCCGGGCGCGTTGTTCCAGGACAGATGCAGATGCGCGTCGATCATGCCGGGCATCAGCGTCGCGCCCATGCCGTCGATCACGGTGACGCCCCCTGGCGCGCCGCCATTGTAGGAAGACGACGCGGAGGAGCCGAAGCGGGACGAGCCCTTGGTGATCTGCTTGATGCGGTTGCCCTGCACCAGCACCTCGCCGGTGTAGGGATATTCACCTGATGCGTCGAGTACGCGCACATTGGTGAAGAGCGTGCTTCCCGACCCGTTTCCGGCCCAGTTTTCGTCTGCCATAACAAGCCTCCCAACTTGCCGAGCGCATAAGTCTACGCCCGATCCGAAATCCTCACCTATCAACCCGTCTCAAAAAATCGGCGAGCTTCGAGCTGCTCTCGCGCGGACTTTCCACCGTGGCCCAGTGTCCGCACCGATCGAGCGACGAGAATACGGCTCCCTTGATCTTGTCGGCAAGCGCCTGGGCGACACCTGGCGGATTGACCGTGTCGGCATCGCCGGTGACGAGCAGGGTCGGCGCCGAAATCCGGCGCGCATCGACAGCTGTCGCCTTGGCCAGGGCCTCACAGGTGCGGGCATAGGATTCGGGGTCCTGGCGGGTGATCGATTCCCGCACGAAGGCCGCTGCCGCGGGCGATGTCTCCCTGGTGTGCGCCGAGATCGCATTGGCGACGATCTGATCGGCGATGTCGGCGATGCCGCCGGAGCGCGCCAGACGGGCTCGGTTGGCCAAGCCTTGCCGGGTCGCTTCCGCAGGTTCGGCCAAAGCGCCGAACAGCGCGAGCGAAGCTACCAAGGAGGGCTGTGTCGCCGCGATCTGCTGGCACACGATGGTGCCCATCGAATGGCCGACGAAATGCGCCGACGTTACGCCCATGCCGGCCATGGCGCGGATCACGGCTTCGCTCATCCCTTCGATGGTGAGCGGCTCGATCGGCCGCGGCGAACGGCCCGACCCCGGCAGGTCGAGCCGGACGACGCGGTAGCCCGACAGCGCCCCCATCTGCGGCTGGAACATGTTCGAGGTGCCGCCGAGGCCGTGGATCATCACCACGGCCGCGCCTTCGCCTGTAACTTCCCCGACGACCTGGCCGACAGTCACGGTCGTCATTGCGGCCTCTCCACGAAGCGGTTCTCCAGCGTGCCGATGCCGTCGATCTCGATGCGCACGACATCGCCGGGCTTGAGATATCTGGGCGGGTCGAAGCCGATGCCGACGCCGACGGGCGTGCCGGTGGCGATGATGTCGCCCGGCTTGAGCGTGATACCTTGCGACAGCGTGGCGATGATGGTCGGGATATCGAAGATGAGCAGCGATATCCTGGAGTCCTGGCGCAGGTCCTCGTTGACGAAACAGCGGATGCCGGCGCTGGCGAGATCGAACTCGTCCCTGGTGACGGCCCATGGACCCATCGGACAGAACGTGTCCTGCGATTTGCCGATCAGCCACTGGCTGTATTTGCCTTGCAGGTCGCGCGCCGTGACGTCGTTGACGATCGTGTAGCCCCAGACGTGGTCGAGGGCTTCCTCTTTCGAGATGCCGCGCCCGCCCTTGCCGATGATGACGGCGAGCTCCGCCTCATAGTCGATCGCTGTCGACACGGAGGAGTCGATCAACACGCTGGCGTGATTGGGGACGACCGATTCCGGCACTTTGGAGAAGATGATCGGGTGTTTTGGCACCGCGCCGGCGCCGGCGCTGGAATCGAAGCCGCTGCGGGCGAATTCATGCGCATGCTCGTAATAGTTCTTGCCGACGCAGAAGATGTTGCGGCGTGGTTGTGGAATCGGAGCTTCGATCTCTACGCCCGCCAGCGGGACCGGGGAGAGGGTGCGCGGCACGCCGGCTCCGTTGCGTTCGATCAGCGCCAGCAATCCGGTCTCGGCGCGCTCGACGGGGAAATCGAAGGGGGCGACAGTCTGGGCGGCAAGATCGACCAGGCCGACCCGCCTTTCGCCGGCGAGCGAGAAAGTCGCGACCCGCATGAATTTCCTCCCGTGAACCAATTTTGAGCCAATTTTCTGCTCTTTTGAAACACGCTAGCGCCAATTGGCTTAGGCCGCAAGTCGGATTCGGATTGGCTGCTTGAAATAGTTCCAACGCTCGCGGCCATGAAAATGGTGACCTACTGGCAGGTCTGCATGATGGACGGGCGCACGAAAAGCTGCTATGAATGGTTCATCATTGGATCATATAAACGCTGCCAAATATGCCCAAGCTGGTTGCCAACGACATCGCTATCGCCTTGAAGAAACGGATTTCGCTGGGCGAATGGATGGAAAACGGCCGTATGCCGCCCGAGCGTGACCTGGCGAGCGAGTTCGGTGTGGCGCGCAACACCGTGCGCCGCGCCGTCGGCCTGCTCGAGGATGACGGCACGGTCGTACGGCATGTTGGTCGCGGAACTTTTTTGACGGCAGCCAATCCCGATTCCATGGCCGCGACCGTCGCGCGGATGGAAGGGACCAGCCCGGCCGACATGATGGAGATCAGGCAGTTGCTGGAGCCGGCGGCGGCATCCTTCGCCGCGACCAATGCAAGCGCCGGCGAATTGAACGCAGTGCGCGAGGCGCACAAGATCGCCTGCGCATCCCAGGACATGCCGACGTTCGAGCACTGGGACGCGGAATTTCATCACCGCATATTCGCGTGCTCGCGCAACGACTTCCTCAAGGAGATCCACAATCTCATGCGCGTCCTGCGCAATCAGCGGCCGTGGTTCGAGATGAAGAAGCGTTCCTTCTCGGAGGAGCGACGCGCCACCTATTGCAGCGAGCACCAGCTCGTCCTGGATGCCTTGCTGGCGCGCGACTCCGAAGGCGCCAGCAACGCGATGCTGACGCATCTGAGGACCGTCGAGCGCAATCTTCTGGGGAGGTAGCCGCCCCGATGAAGGACCCCGAGTCGACATCGCATGAGGATGCCACTATATAGCGCCTGCTCCAGCTAAAGCCGGGGCAACGTTGACCGGAAAGCTGTGACACAGTCTGTGCTACCCATCGTGATACAAATGCGCTGTCGAACATAGAAAAAAGCCAGCAAAAACAACAACGGCGGCCTTCTGTCGATTCCGGCCAACAATCCCATCATTCTCAACGATCTGAACGTGCACCTTCAACCCTTCCATTCCTTCGGTTTCGCGAACCACGGGCAAGATGTCTTGCCGGTCGAGGCCGACTCGGCTCGAATGGCGGGCGGACGTTCATGGCTACCAACCGGCTTAGCCGCTAGGGAAGAAGCAGTATGAGTGAACATGCGATCGAGTTCTTGCGCGGATGGATTGGCGAGAAAGTCCAATGCCAGCATTCGCCGATCAAGATCGAGCAGGCCGAGACCCTTGCCAAGGAGTGCTGCGCCAAGGCCGCCGAGGCAGGCATTCTCCTGGAGGACATCCAGGAAGAGGTCGGCGACATCCAGGAACTGATCGCGTCGCGCCTCGAGGAAGCCGCCGAAGAGGGCACCAGCGAAGCGAAGCCCGACAAGCCGGCGGAATAAACAGCCGCCTGCCACAGGCCGGCTCTTAGAGCAATTCCAAGAAAAGTGTGTAACGGTTTTCCGTCCGGAATTGCGTAAAAACAAAAAGATAGAGCGTTTCCGTGAAACGCTCTATCCGAATTTTTCCTTCAGCCACGCCTTCGGCTGCGCCGGCACGAAATTGCCGTCGCGCCCCGTCATATCCTCATTGGCGACCAATGCGTTGAGGATCGCTTCCTCGACACCTTGCACGACCGCGTCGAAGAACGGGTCGATGTCGACGTCCGGGATGAACTCCGCGCGGGCGATGCGGCCGGAAGCCGCCTGGGCGGCCTCCGGAGCGCGATACTGAAGGAGCGCAGGCGCGGCTTGCCCGATGGCGCGCGAAGATGCGGGCCGTGGTTGCTTATGGAAACCTCAGAACAACGAGCCCTGATTGCCCGGCTCCTTGGCTTTCGCGGGCGATTTCGCGGCCAGCTTCGGCCGTGCGCCGCCGCTGGTGGCGATGGCTTCGGCATTGCCGTCGGCGAATTCCAGCTGCAGCGCCACGCCGGGCGCCACCTCCGCGACCCGCTTGATCACGGCGCCGTCAGCGTCCTTGACCAGCGCGAAGCCGCGCGCCAGCACGGCTTTGTGCGACAATGTCGAAAGCAGCCGGTCCGCCTGGGTGAGAGCCGCGCGCAGCCGGTCGAGGCGCCGCGCCGTCGCCTGATCTTGCCTGCGCGACAGCGCTGCCAGCGTGTCGGCCTGTTGCTTCTGGCGCCGCACGATCGGCGCCGGCGACAGCCTTGCCGCCGTGCGTTTGAATCGCGCGCGCCTTTCGCGCACGATGGCGAAGAACGCGGCTCGCGCCCGGGCAATATCGCGACCCGTCAGCGTGCGCGCTTCATTGAGGCGCCGCGACAGGGTTGCCGGCGTCAGCCTTTGCCGCTCCAGTGTCGCCCGCTTGCGCTCGATATTCACCGTCAGCCCGCGACCGAGGCGGCTGGTCGCATCGTCGAAGCGGCGGCGCGGCAGCGCCAGCAACTGGTCGGGCGAGGGGAGCGCGCGCGCCGCGGCGCGCACCGCCTGGCGCTTGCGTTCCAAATGCCGCGAGGCGCAGGCGTTGAGCCGCGCGGCAAGGCTGGCCAAGGTAGCCTCCAGATCCGCCCTGACCGGCACGGCGATCTCGGCCGCGCCCGTCGGCGTCGGCGCGCGCATATCGGCAACAAAGTCGATCAGTGTCGTATCGGTCTCATGGCCGACGGCCGAGATCACCGGGATGGCGGACGCCGCCACCGCCCGCGCCAGCCCTTCGTCGTTGAAGCCCCAGAGGTCCTCAAGGCTGCCGCCGCCGCGTGCCACGATCAACAGATCGGGTTGGCGGATGGGTCCGTCCCATGTCAGCGCATTGAAGCCGTTGACGGCCGCGGTCACCTCCCTGGCCGTCGTGTCGCCCTGGACCCTCACCGGCCACACCAGCACATGAAGCGGAAACCGGTCCTTGATGCGGTGGATGATGTCGCGGATCACCGAGCCGGTCGGCGAGGTGACGACGCCGATGACTTTGGGCATGAAAGGCAGCCGACGCTTGCGGCCGGCATCGAACAGGCCTTCGGCCTGCAGCCGGCGCTTGCGCTCTTCGAGCAGCGCCATCAGCGCGCCGGCGCCCGCCGGCTCCAGATTGTCGATAACGATCTGGTAGTTGGATTTGCCGGGATAGGTGGTCAGCTTGCCGCTGGCGATCACCTCCATGCCTTCCTCTGGGCGGAACTTCAGCCGCGCCATGGTGGTCTTCCAGACCACGGCATCGATCCGCGCCCGGTCGTCCTTCAATGCGAAGTAGGCGTGGCCGGACGAATGCGGGCCGCGATAGCCGGAAATCTCGCCACGCACCCGCACATTGCCGAAGGCGTCCTCGACAGTGCGCTTCAGCGCGCCGGAAATCTCGCTCACTGTGTATTCGGTGGCGTTGCTGCGTGATTCGGTTGCTGTTTCACTCATTTGGCGATTGGGGAACGCTTATCGGCCCGCGTCAAGCGCTGAGAAACCGCGCTAATATTATAACGCGATCTTAAGCCCGATTTGCTTTGACAGGCCCAGAAGAGCCGGCCGGGGACTTGATGAGCGTACGCCAAACCAGCAGCCCGTTGACCCGTCAGGTCACCCTGACCGTGCTGACGCTCGCCGCATTCGCTTTGGCCATCGTCGTAGGCTTCGGCTTCTACGCGGCCAGCCAGGCCGATGATGCCTCGCTCGTACGACAAAAGATGTTCATCGCCGATGGTTTGAAAGACCAGATTGCGTCTGTTCAGCGGGAGCAGGAAAGCGTTTCGGTCTGGGATGACGCGATCATCAATGTGAGGGCAGGTAACCAGACCTGGATCGAAGAGAATCTCAGTGTCTGGATGTACACCTATTACGGTCACAACCGGGTCTATATTCTCGACGCCGCCAATCATGCGATCCACGCCATGCGCGAGGGCAAGGTGGTCGACGCTTCCGCCTATGGCGAGGACCAGCCCACGCTTCTTCCCATCATCGAAAAACTGCGTCGCATGCTGGCTGGGCCGCCGCAGACCGATGCGTACGGCCAGCCTGCGAAGATGATGGCCGGGGATCTGGTGTCGCTCGGCGGCAAGCCGGCGATCCTGAGTGTGATGCCGCTGGTGCCGAGCTCGGACAGGATCACCCAGGCGCGCGGCACCGAGTGCCTGCATGTGTCGGTCGAATTCATCAACGACGCGGTGATCGGCAAGATCGCCGGAAAGTACCTGCTTGATGGCGCGCGGCTGGTGCCTTTGTCACAGCCGGCTGGCCCAGCCGCCGTGCCGCTGGTCGATTCGCGCGGCGTCATCCTCGGCTATATCGGCTGGGACCAGCTGCGGCCCGGCCTTGCCTTGGTGCGCGAGATCGCTCCTGCCTTGGCGATCGCGCTGCTCCTGGCGGGCGGTGTGCTGGTCTTCCTGTTGCGCAGGTTGCGTCGCGCCTCGGCCGCGCTGCAGACCAGCCAGGACCAGGCGCAGTATCTCGCCTTCCACGACACGCTCACCGGCCTCCCCAACCGGGCGCTGTTCGAGGACCGCTTGCGGCGCACGCTGCTGTTCGCCAGCCAGGACAGGACGCGCGTGGCGCTGCTTTACCTCGACCTCGACCGCTTCAAGCATATCAACGACACGCTCGGCCATCCGGCCGGCGACGAGCTCGTGCGCCAGACGGCGGCGCGGCTCAAGCACACGATCCGCGAAGTCGATACCGTCGCGCGACTCGGCGGCGACGAATTCGCCGTCATCCTGCTTGACGTTCCCGACGCCGGAAGCGCCGAGGACATCGCCGAAAGGCTGCTCTTGAAGCTGCGCGAGCCGTTCCGGCTGATCGACGACCAGGTCTTCGTCAGCGCGAGCGTCGGCATCGCGCTGTCGTCCGGATCGGACACCGACGCGGACGACCTGTTGCGCAAGGCCGACATCGCGCTTTACGAGGCCAAGAAGAACGGTCGTGGCCGCTACGAGCTGTTTGCCGGCGACATGGACGATCTCCTGTTGCGCAAGCGCAAGGTCGAATCCGAACTCCGCAAGGCGCTCGACGGCGAAGGTGGCATCAAGCTCGCCTATCAGCCGGTTTTCGCGGCCGACGGCCGCGGCATACTGGGGGCCGAAGCGCTGATCCGCTGGGGGCATGAAGTGCATGGTGCCTTGCCGGCCGCGCAATTCATCGCGATTGCCGAAGAGCGCGGCCTCATCGGTGAGCTCGGCAAATGGGCGCTGGGCGAAGCCTGCCGCTTCGCCGTCACGACCGAATTGCCGTGGATCGCCGTCAACATCTCTCCGATGCAGCTGCGTAACATCGGCTTTGCCGAAGAGGTCGCCGAGATCCTGAGCGAAACCGGGCTCGACCCGTCCCGCCTGCAGCTAGAGACCACCGAAAGCGTGTTGCTCGAGCACGATGACGCGATCGGCACGGTGATTGCCGCGCTGCGCCAGTCCGGCGTGCGCATCGTGCTCGACGATTTCGGCACCGGCTATTCCTCGCTGAGCTATCTGCGCCGCCAGGCGATCGACAAGCTGAAGATCGACCGGTCTTTTGTGCGTCTGCTCGACGAGGACGAAAGCGCCCGCGCAATCGTCAAGACACTGATCGAGTTGGCGCTGGCGCTCAAGGTGGAGGTGACCGCCGAAGGCGTCGAGACCGACGTGCAAAAGGCCTTGCTGGTCGGCATGGGCTGCCACCAGTTGCAGGGCTATCTGCTGTCGCCGCCGCTGGAGCCCGGCCAATTGCTTGCGCTGCCGGGTGTTTCGTCCGTCGACCGGGAACTTTCGGCAGCTCGCGCCTGACTTTACCAGCCAGGCATGATCTGGTTCGCCTTGACCCGCTTCATCTTGGCGAAGGCGAGCGCGGCGAAATCGAAGCTTCCCGCCTCCTCGCTGACCGGCACGGAAATGTTGTCGAGGCTCTCGGCGATATGGCGGGCCAAGGCGTCGACGATTTCCGGCTGCGAGGTCTGGCCGCGCATGATGCCGATGCGGCAGTCCGGCAACTGGCCGAAGCCGTCGGCCTCGCCGAGCACGCGCATGCCGGGCCGGAGCGCGCATTCCGGCAGCACCGAGACCGCCAGGCCGGAAAGCACGGCCGCGGTGATCACCGTGGCCGAGAAGCTGGAGAACAGCACGCGGTATTCGCGGCTCTGCCGGTCGAGCACGTCGACCGCGGCGCGCCGCCAGATGCAGTTCGGCCGCCCGAACGCCATCGGCAGGGTTTCCTGCTCATGCGTGGCGTGGTTGGCCGAGGTGACCCACAAAAGCGGCTCGCGCCGCACCACCTCCGACTGGCCGCGCGTGTCGTTGTGCGTCACCAGCGCCAGGTCGAGATTGCCGCGCTTGATGTGCTCGACCAGCCCCGGCGTCGGCTCGCAGACGACCGTCAGCTCGACGCGCGGGTTGGAGCGCGAGAAGCGCGCCATGATCTCGGGCAGGAAGCGGTCGGCATAGTCGTCGGGTGTGCCGATGCGGATCGTGCCTTCCAGCCGCTGGTCGTCGAAGGCGGCCAAGGTCTCTCGGTTGAGGTGGATCAGCCGCCGCGCATAGGAAAGCAGCCGGTCGCCTTCCTCGGTCAGCTTGTTGGTGCGGCCGTCCTTTTCGAACAGCGGCTTGCCGATCCGCTCCTCCAGCCGCCGCATCTGCATCGACACCGCCGACTGCGTGCGGTGGACCTCCTCGGCCGCGCGGGTGAAGCTTCCCGTATCGGCGATCGAGATGAAGGTCTGCAACTGATCGAGGTCGAGGGGCGCTTTCATCGGTCCAACCTATCATTGATGTTGATGCTACAGATTAAAAACATTCGTTGGATTAATCAATCGCGCGATGGCAAATTGGCATCGTCCACATGAAAGCAGTGCGTGTCGCCCAAAAGTGGCCCCCGGTTTTGGCGGCAACGACATGCATCACGTCAATGAATGGAAACCGGAACGGCGCTTCTCCCAAGGCGCCGCTTGCCTGGTTTCGTCCGCTCGACTCCTGGAAGGAGAGACTGACATGACCACGATTGAATTCGCTTCCGAGACTCCGCGCATCACCACGCGTCCGGCCGTTGCGACGCGTGCGCTCAATGCTCTAGCCAACGCCTATGTCGCCTGGAAAAATCGCCGCGCATTCTATCGCCTGGGCGAGATGTCGGACGCCGAGCTTGCCGATATCGGCCTGACCCGCGCCGACCTCCATGTCGCCGTCGCCGTGCCCTTCGGCCGCGACCCGACGGTGAAGCTGCGCGCCATCGCCAGCGAGCGCGCCGACACGATCGAGGATCTCGCTCGTCAGGTAGCCTGAACGGCCGGGTTGCCTGGATTTCCCGTCGCGTTGAACCCTTTTCACGGCTCGGCGCGACCAAGTCTCATGCAGGCTCCCACACTCCCTGCCGGTTCCCCGCCGGCCAGCCTGCACATTGCCCGGTTCCTTCTCCAGGACCGGGCATTTTTCTTTAGTTCGTCATTCTAGGGCGGAGCAAGGAGCGAAGCGACGCGCGCAGACTCTAGAATCCATGCCGTGACGTTGATGTACTGTGCAGAATTCTGCTCCGCTGCACCCTTCGGCGAAGGTAACGGCATGGATCCTCGGGTCTACGCTCCGCTTCGCGTCGCTCCGCCCGTGGATGACGACCTCGCCGTCGACGCGCTACCTAGCGCCGGTCCATGTCGCGCTTGAACTGATCGAAGATCGTCCCGACGCTCTTCTCATATTCGTCGCGCTGCTGAGCACCGGTCTCGAACATCTTGCCGAAGATGTCGTCGAACGGGTTTCGCGGCCGGCCGCTCGGGTTGGTCTGCGGCTGTTGCGGCGCGCTTTGCTGCGGCTGCGGCTGGGGCGCCGGCTGCCCACCCGGCAGGCCGAAACCGCCGCCACCCTGGCGCAGCATCTCCTCGAAGATCTTGCCGAGCGGGTTGTCGCCATAGGGGCTTTGCGTCGGCTGTGTCTGCTGCGGCTGCTGCGGCGCGCCACCGCCGAACATGTCCTGCAGCACTTTGCCGAGCGGGTTCTCGCCATAGGGATTGGGCGCGGGCTGCGGCGCCTGGCGTTGCTGCGGCGCCGGCGCAACGCCGCTCTGCCGCATCATCTCCTCGATGATCTCGCCGAGCGGATTGTTGCCGCCACCGAAACCGCCGGCGGCCTGCATCTGCCCCCCACTCAATTGATTGTTGGTCTGCTTGAACAGCCCGCCCATCATCATCGAGGCCAAGGCCGGCAGCATCTGCTGCAGCACCTGCTGGCTGAGGCCAGTCGCCTGCGCGGCCTGGCTCGCCACGGCGCGCGATAAATCCTTCGAGCCGAACAGATGGCCGAGAATGCCGTTGCCCTCATCGATGCCTTGCGGCGAAAAGGCCCTCGTGGCGTCCTCGAAATACTTGGCGTGCTGGCCGCTTGCCATCGCCGTCATGAAGGCGCCCATCCCGTAGGGATCGGCGGTATTGCGCTGCAGCCCTTGCGAGAAGGCGGGCAGCAGCGCCTGCACCGCGGCCTGCGTCTGCTGCATCGAAAGCCCGTATTGCTGGGCCAGCGCCTGCATGCCGGCGCCGTTCTGGGCTTGGGCGAATATGTCGAACAAGGAAGGCATTGGCATCTCCTCCGAGAACATCCTCGTGGAAGAAACCTAGTTCGTTTCCATTCCTGATTGAAGCGGCTTTCGTCGCGCCACCGTCACGCGGAACCCGGACGGTTAATACGCATACTCCATGAACACGGGCTCGATCGAGCCGCCCCAGCGCGTGTGATAGGCCGACAGCATCTCCTCGGCGCTGGTCGTACCGCGCGCGACCACTTCGTCGAGTGTGTTGAGAAACGAGGTCTCGTCATAGCCGTCGCGGTTCTTCTTGCCGCGGTTCTTGAGCCCCATGCGCGAGATGGCGAGCACGTCGCGGGCGACGTCGCGCAAGGTGGCATTGCGGAATGGCGCCGCAATGCCTTGCTCCGGCACGGCGTTGCGCATCGCCAGGGCTTCTTCGTATGTCCAGCTCGCCGTCAGCGCCTCGGCGGCATCCAGCGCCTGCTCGTCATAGAGCAGCCCGACCCAAAAGGCGGGGAGGGCACAGATGCGCCGCCACGGGCCGCCGTCGGCGCCGCGCATTTCGAGGAAACGTTTCAAGCGCACGTCGGGAAACAGGGTCGAGAGATGGTTTGCCCAATCGCCCATCGTCGGCAGCCCGTCGGGAATCTCGTTGCGCGCGGCGCCTTCCATGAACTGGCGGAACGTGTAGCGCGTCATGTCGTGATAATGGCCGTCGCGGATGACGAAATACATCGGCACGTCGAGCGCCCATTCGACGTAGTCGGCGAAGCCGAAATCGGGCGAGAAGCAGAATTCGAGCATGCCGGAGCGCTGGTTGTCGGTATCGCGCCAGATGTCGCCGCGCCAGCTCTGCAGGCCGTTCGGCCGGCTCTCGGTGAAGGGCGAGTTGGCAAACAGCGCCGTCGACAGCGGCTGCAGCTTCAGCGACACCTGCATCTTGCGGCGCATGTCGGCTTCGCTCTCGAAGTCGAGGTTCACCTGGATCGTGCAGGTGCGGTACATCATGTCGAGGCCCTTGGTGCCGACCTTCGGCATGTAGCGGGTCATGATCTCGTAGCGCGACTTCGGCATTTTCGGCGTGTCGGCAAGCGACCATTTCGGGCTGCCGCCAAGGCCGAGGAAGCGGATACCCATCGGTTCGGCGATCTCGCGCACCTGCGCCAGATGCGCATTGCCCTCGCGACAGGTCTGGTGGATCGATTCCAGCGGCGCGCCGGAAAGTTCGAACTGGCCGCCGGGCTCCAGCGAGATTGCGCCCTGGCCGGTCGGCTCGACCAGGCCGATGATGCGGCCGGCATCCATGATCGGATCCCAGCCGAGCTTCTCCTGCATGCCTTCGAGGATGGCGCGGATGCCGCGCTCGCCGCCATAGGGCACAGGCGCGTTGCCATCGACATAGAAGGGGAATTTTTCATGCTCCGTGCCGATGCGCCATTTGTCGCGCGGCTTGTTGCCGGCGGCCAGATAGCCAACC
Organism: Mesorhizobium sp. B2-8-3; assembly: GCF_006440815.1. Taxonomy (NCBI): domain Bacteria; kingdom Pseudomonadati; phylum Pseudomonadota; class Alphaproteobacteria; order Hyphomicrobiales; family Phyllobacteriaceae; genus Mesorhizobium; species Mesorhizobium sp. B2-8-3. The sequence goes on along the minus strand of NZ_VFTW01000020.1, from coordinate 36,333 downwards.
AGTTCGTCGATGCCTTCGATGGGCTGGGTATCGGTTGTGTCGCGCGCCATCTAGCCCCTCCGTGCGCATGATCTCCGAAAACCGGCACCGATTTCCGCTGGACGTCCTGCGCAAGACTTCAAATGCTACAGCGCCCTCTGCTCCTCGAAAAGGAGGCGCGGTGCTGCAGGGGCCGGACGGCCGCCGGCGCTAGATGGACGAAATGCCGGCAGCCGATCAAGCAAAAAATCCTGAGCCAGGCCTCAACAGGATTTGATCACCAGTCGCCGATCGTCGCCTGGATCGCGGCAAGCGCTGCCACCGCCGCCGTATCGGCGCGCAGGATGCGTGGTCCGAGCGGAATGGCGGTGACGAAAGGCAAGGCTCTCAGCATCTTGCGCTCGTCGTCGGAAAATCCGCCCTCGGGTCCGACCAGAAGCGCAAGTTTCTTCTCACTTACCGCTTGCAAGGCCGGCAGCGGATTGTTGGTCGAGGCATCCTCGTCGCAGAAGATCAGACGCCTCTCCTTGTCCCAATTGGCAAGCAGCCGTTCCAGCTTTTCCGCTTCGCGCACCTCCGGCACCGCCAGGATTCCGCATTGCTCGGCCGCCTCGACGACATTGGCGCGCAGCCGATCGATGCCGGGCTTTGCCACCTGCGTGTGCTGGGTGATGACCGGCTGCAACTCACCGGCCCCCATCTCGACGGCTTTTTGCACCAGGTAGTCGAGCCGGCCCTGCTTCAGCGGTGCAAAGCAATAGACGAGATCGGGCAGCGGCGGCTGCGGTCGCTGCAGCTCGAGCACCTTCAGCCGGACCGCCTTCTTGGACTTCGCGGCGATCGAAGCCGACCATTCGCCATCGCGGCCGTTGAAAAGCAGGACCTCGGCGCCTTCGCCGAGCCGCAGCACGTGCGCGAGATAGTGGCTCTGCTGCTGTCCGGCGTCGAATTCGAGGCCGGGCCCGAGATCGTCCGGCACGAACAGGCGTTGCATCTTGTAATTGGCGCGCATGGCCGAGCAATGAGCGAGGCTCCCCCCCGGCGTCAAGTCGTACGGAAAAGACGACACGCGAAGGTCGGAACACCAATGCCGGTTTGTCTTGCGATCATAGAAGCTGCGAGCCAGGAAATTGCGAGGGATCAATGAGCAAGATTACACGTGGCAGTTGCCTATGCGGCGCCATTCAGTACGAGTTGCGTGGCGAATTGCGTCCGATCGTTGCCTGTCACTGCAACCAATGCAGGAAGGCCAGCGGTCATTTCGCGGCCGCCACCCAGGTCGAACAGGCGCAGGCGGCCATCGCGGGCGATACTTTGCGTTGGTTCAAATCGTCGGAACATGCCGAGCGGGGCTTCTGTTGCGTATGCGGCGGCAACCTGTTCTGGCGCCGATTCGGCAGTCCTTTCATATCTGTCTGGGCCGGGACCATCGACGGCAAGACCGGTCTTAAGATGGAACGCCAGCTCTATCCGGAATCGGCCGGTGACTATTACGATCTTCCGGCGGTGCCGATGGTGTCGCAATCGGATCTGAAATAAATGCGATCAGGCCGCCCAGACGGGTCGATATCCGGCGCGGAGCACGGCTACTGTTGTCGGTGGCGTGATCATGATCGGATTGGCCAGTTCCGGCGCGTCCAGCCGGATCGGCGGTTGATAGCCGCCGAAACTCCAGGGCAGGGCTGAACCATCAAGCAGCGCGTAGCATTTGTTGCCCACGGCGATCATGGTGCCGCCTGGCAGGCTGGCGAGCGATGCGGGATCGAGCCTTGCCCCTTGTCCGCCCGAGGCCAGCCGTTCCTTGTGCAGCCGCTTGTCGACCATCGGCGCGCGGGGGAGTTCAATGCCGAACGCTTCGCCGAAGCGGCTCACGAAATCGGTCGCCCGTTCGCGCCGGCAGAAGAAACAGGGCCGATGGCCGGCGGCCAAAGCCGTCACCTCATCGAGGAAGAAGAGCTCGGTCCAGCCGGCCTTGCCGCCAGGCCGATTGCGGCCCATCGGCTCGCGCCGCACATTGCGGAACTGGCAGACGCAAATGATCCAGGCCGGCAGGGCCCAGCGCTTCTTTAGAAGCGTCCTGGTCTCGGGGTCATGGATGATGCCGCGGTTGCCGGTGAACAGGCCACGTTCCGGCACGGCGTGGATAGCGCCGAAGGGATCGACCCGGTTCTGCAGTGGCATAGCTTTCTCTCCGCTGCGCATCTTGGCTGAAACACGGGCCGCATGATATCGCTCGCCCCAGCATTTTCATGTCAGCAGGTTTTCGATGCGGGTTTTGGTCGTCCAGAATTTCGACAATGAGGGCCTTGGCCAGATCGGCGCGGCCCTTGTGGAAGCCGGCGCCGACATCGATCTGCGCAAGCCTTACCACGGCGAAGCGCTGCCGCAGGACAGCAGCGAGCATGACGCCATGGTGATGTTGGGCGGCGCCCAGAACGCGCTCGACGACGAGATCTGCCCCTACTTCCCTGCATTGCTCGACCTGACCCGCGATTTCGCCGACAAGGATCGTTCGGTGCTCGGCATCTGCCTTGGCAGCCAGCTTGTGGCGCGCGCCTTTGGCGGCGCCAACCAGATCGGCGGCGCCACCGAGTTCGGCTGGCATAAGGTGTCGCTGACGCCGGCCGCCAAATCGGACCCGGTCCTGGCGGCGCTTCCCGAGAAATTCCCGATCTTCGAATGGCATGACGACACGTTCGGCCTGCCGGAAAACGCCGTGCGGCTGGCCGGCAGCTCTGTCGCCGAAAACCAGGCCTTCCGCCTCGGCCGCGCCGTCTATGGCTTCCAGTTCCACTTCGAGGCGGATACGCCGATGGTGCGTGACTGGAGCACGTCCTTCGCTGCAATGATCGCCGAGCGCCATCCCGACTGGAACGACCGGCTCGACGACGAGCTCGCCCGCAATGGCGCCGACGCCGACGCTGCCGGGCTGGCAATTGCCCGCGCCTGGGTGGCCACGATCTGATCCAAGCCCATCCTTGGACGAGGCGTGGCATAATTGGCACGCTTGCTGGTTTCCGCCTGGGGACAACATTCTTCTTTCTTGGTTTGTGTCCGGCCGCTCGCCTAAGAGGGCGCGCTTCGTATCGTCGGTGCAACCGCCATGAACCTTTTGTGTGATCCAGCCGACACACCGGGGATACAGAATCTGCTTAGAAGCGCGAAATCGTCGAAACATTGAGACGCATTTTATCGTTTCAACGCATTGGTAACCGCCTCGTGCCCAGATGCAGAAAGCTTAACCAGAGATGACGTCCGTGAAAGCAGCTCTCCTGTCTTTTGTCATGCTGTCTGCCATCGTGCTCTGCGGCCTGGGCATTTATGCCGCCGACGCAGCGACCAACCACCGGGCCGTCGACGGCTACGGCGTCACCGCCTCGCTGAACTAGATCCGGACAAAATCTGAGGCACGTCCGCGCCGGGGGGTAGCGCCTAAAACGCTTTTCCCTGCACGGCGATGATGCGTTTGTCGCCGCCATCGATGGCGAGCGCGCTCAGCGTTCCGGATTTCCAGGCAAGCGTGTCGACATTGACGCGGTTGGCCCTGACCTCGGCCTCGGGTACCGGCGTGTGCCCATGCACGATCACCTTGGGAAAGAGACCGGGGTGGTCATGGAAGGCATCACGGATCCAGATCAGGTCCTGCTGGCTCTGACGGTCGAGCGGCACGCCCGGCCTTATCCCTGCATGGCAGAAGAAGAAGTCGCCGAAACTCACCGAAAAAGCCAGCGATTGCAGGAAGTCGACATGGCTGCGCGGCACCGCTTTCACCAGGGCCATATGTCCCCGCGCGATCGCTTCCGCCTTGCCGAACCAATGGCCGTCGCGCAGCAGATCCACGCCATAGGACTGCGCCGTCTGCACGCCGCCGTAATTCATGAACAGGCCGTCCGGCTCGGCATCGGCAAGGAATTCGAGCATGCCGATGTCGTGGTTGCCGGCGAGCATGATGTTGCGCGGATCGCGTTTCTGCGCGTCGATCAGGAAATCGATGACGCTTCTGGAATCCGGCCCGCGGTCGACATAGTCGCCGAGATGGATGATGCGCCAGTCGGACGCGGGCGCATATTCCAGTTCGCTCTCGATGCGCCGGTGCATGGCGGCGAGCAGGTCGTGCCGCCCATGCACATCGCCGATGGCGTAAAGCCGCGTGCCTTCCGGCCCGCTTGCGTCGAGGTAGTGGATGCCGGTTTCGGTCAAGGAACCTATCTTTTCGTGTTGGTCGCCGCGCGCAAGCTAGGACCAATCGATGAACAACGCCCTAGCGCTGCAGCTTATCCTTGTCATGTCCGCGATGAGGCGCTCGCCGCGCGCTAGCGCCGAAGTTGATCCTTGCCCATGTCGGTCACCAGCCGCTTGCCGCAGAGCGCCAGCGTGATGTCCATTTCCTTGCGGATGATTTCGAGCGCCTTGGAGACACCGTCCTTGCCCATCGCGCCAAGACCGTAGAGGAAGGGCCGGCCGATATAGGTGCCCTTGGCGCCGAGGCAGAGCGCCTTGAGCACATCCTGGCCGGAGCGGATGCCGCCGTCCATATGGACTTCGATCTTGTCGCCGACCGCATCGGCGATTTCTTCCAGCACCGAGATCGAGGAGGCGGCGCCGTCGAGCTGACGCCCGCCATGGTTGGAGACCACGATGGCATCGGCGCCGGTCTGCGCCGCCATCAAGGCGTCTTCCTTGTCCAGAATGCCTTTCAGGATCAGCTTGCCGCCCCAGCGCTCCTTGATCCAGGCGACATCCTTCCACGACAGCTGCGGGTCGAACTGCTCATTCGTCCAGGACGACAGCGAAGAGACGTCCCCGACGCCCTTGGCGTGGCCGACGATGTTGCGGAAGGTGCGGCGCGGTGTGCCGGCGATCCCCAGGCACCAGCGCGGCTTCAGCGCAAGGTCGATGATGTTGGCAAGCGTCATCTTGGGCGGTGCCGAAAGCCCGTTGCGGATATCCTTGTGGCGCTGTCCCAGGATTTGCAGGTCGAGCGTCAGCACCAGCGCCGAGCATTTCGCCGCCTTGGCCCTGTCGATCAGATTGAGCACGAAATCCTTGTCGCGCAGCACGTAGAGCTGGAACCAGAACGGCTTTTTGGTCACCGAGGCGACATCCTCGATCGAGCAGATGCTCATGGTCGATAGCGTGAACGGAACGCCGAACGCTTCCGCCGCCTGCGCCGCCAGCATCTCGCCATCGGCATGCTGCATGCCGGTAAGCCCGGTCGGGGCGAGCGCCACCGGCATTGCCACCTTCTCGCCGATCATGGTCGATTCCAGCGAGCGGTTGCTCATGTCGACCAGCACGCGCTGGCGGAACTTTATCTTGCCGAAATCCTCTTCGTTGGCCCGGTAGGTGCTCTCCGTCCATGCGCCGGAATCGGCGTAATCGAAGAACATCTTCGGCACCCTGCGGCGTGCCAGGTCCTTGAGGTCGGCGATGGTGAGGATTTCGCTCATGGTTGTCCCGCTAATCTGTGCTTAGGAGCGTTTTCGTGTGGGTTCGATGTCGCCGGCGTCCGAGCGCTGTCTGAGGCGCAGCCTGGACACGCGCTGCCAGTCGCCGCTGCGCTCGGCTTCCGCCATCGAGCGTTCGACATAGGTGATGTGGTCCATCGCTGCCTTGCGCGCCGCGATCGGATCGCCGGTCTTGATCGCGGTATGGATCGCACGGTGCTGCTCGAGCAGTGCCTCGCGCGCGCCGGGCACGCCGAACACCAGAAGCCTGTTCTGGAACACGCCCTCGGAGAGCAGCCGGTAACAGGAGCGCAGCGTGTGCAGCAGGATGATGTTGTGCGCGCATTCGCACACCGCATGGTGGAACTCGACGTCGATTTCCGCCTCGTCGTCGAAATCGCCGGTCCGGTGCGCCTCGTCCATGCGCGCCATGATGCCGTCGAGCAGGGCCAGATCCTCCGGCGTTGCCCGTCGCGCCGCATATTCGGCCGCCACCGCCTCGATCTCGCGCCGGTATTCCAGATAGTCGGTCACCGCCTTGCGGTGCGTGGAGATAAGGTCCGTCACCGGCTTGGTAAAGAGCTGGCCGATGACGTCGGCGACATGCGTGCCGCCGCCGGCCTTGGTCGTCAGCAGTCCGCGGCCTTCCAATACCTTCAGCGCGTCGCGCAGGATTGGCCGCGACACCTCGAACTGGCGCGCCAACTCGCGCTCGCCGGGCAACCGGTCGCCGGTGCGCAGCACGCCTTCGAGGATCAGGCTCTCGATCTGCTGCACCACCTCGTCGGCGGTGCGCGAATGTTCGATCCTGGAGAAAATGTCGCTCAAAGGGACGCCTGGAGAACGGGATGGAGATGATCCAGATTAAAGCCTCTGTCACCAACTGGTCAAATTATTTATCCAATTTGTCCAGTTTGGTCGCAGAGTTCGCCGCGCGTCACGCTCCCCGGACGCCAATATTTTCTGTTTACGCGTCCCGCCGATTGCCGCAAGACGACCGGATTGCACGATGGGTCGAAATCAGGGGGACCAGCCGTGTCGGACGAGACGTCCAAACTCGAATTCCAGCCGCGCGCCCAAGGCAGCGTGATGGGCTTTCCGGCGCATGAGGGGCGACCTGGCGCGCTGGGCGAAGTCCATGCGCGCCCGCATCCGCTGATCGAGAAACCGCGCGTGCTGATCCAGCTTTCCTTCATGACCGAGGGCGGCGCCGCTGTCGACCATGCCGTGCTTTCGGAGCTGTCGCGGCGGCTGGGTATCGCCGCGCCCGAGCGCAATGCGCGCCACCATGCCATGAAATGGGGCAAGGGCACGCTGCGCTGGGAGCGGCATACGGAATTCTCGACCTATCTTTGGGAAGGGCCGCTGGCCGAAAACGGCCGGGCGCAGGAGGATTCGCCCTTCGGCAACGGTTTTTCGCCGCCGGGCACCGTGATTTCGGGCATCCGCCTCGAAATCCGCAAATGGACGCAGGCGAGCGAAAGACTGGTTGCCGGCTTCGACCCGACCAGCCTGTGCTATTCGCTGGTCGAGAGGGGTGCCGCCGCCATCATCACCGATTTCCGCCAGGATGGCGACGGCCTGACCCGCATGCTGGTGCTCGATCGCGGCCTGACGCCGGCCAGCACCGGCGCCTTGTCGCAGCGCCTGATCGACATCGAGACCTATCGCACGCTCGCCATGCTTGGCCTGCCGATGGCGTTGACGCTGTCCGGCCGCGCCCGCCGCATCGAGGACCGCCTGGCGCAGACCACGCTGGAAATGAAGGCGGTCGAAACCCGCGACAGCCAGACGCTGCTCGCCGATCTTACCGAACTTGCCGCGGAACTCGAGGCCGACGCCGCATCCAGCCTCTATCGCTTCGGCGCGAGCCGCGCCTATGACGGCATCGTCACCGAAAGGCTCGAAGCGCTGGATGAGGAGCCGGTGCAGGGTTTCGACACCTGGGCGGGCTTCCTCTTGCGGCGCATGGCGCCGGCCATGCGCACCTGCCGCTCGGTCGAGGAGCGCCAGGCGAACCTGTCGCGAAAACTCACCCGCGCCACCACGCTGCTGCGCACCTGGGTGGATGTCGAGGTCGAGAGGCAGAACCGCGACCTGCTCGCCTCGATGAACAACCGCGCCCGGCTGCAACTGCGCCTGCAGCAGACGGTCGAAGGCCTCTCGGTCGCCGCCGTCTCATACTATGTCGTCGGCCTTATCGGCTATGTCGCCAAGGGCGCCTCGATCTTCGGGCACGCTTTCGCGCCCGAAGTCGTCACTGCCGCCTCCGTGCCGGTCGCCATCCTGCTTGTATGGTGGGGCGTGCGCCGCGTACGCAAGATGCATTCGGAGCCGGCGAAGCATCCGGGCGAATAAGCGGCCAAGCTTCATCTAGCGCGACCCAGGCCGCAGCGGCAGATTGCCGCTGCGGAAGCTTGCGTTTAGGGTTGGCGTGGAGCGCGACCAAAGCAGCGTTTGCAACGGATGCGTCAGGCTGGTAAAAGATTTTGACCAGTCAAAGCCAGACGAGGCTGCCCGATGTCCGGCCTAGCCATGCCCAAGTCAGATGCCGAAACGATGCGCCGCCGCGCCGAGATCGTCGCCGACATGCGCATCATCGTGCCGGGCGAGGGGGTCGTCGACGCGGCCAATGAAATGCGCGCCTTCGAAAGCGACGGCCTCACCGCTTATCGGCAATTGCCGCTGGTCGTGGTGCTGCCGGAGACGGTGGCGCAGGTCTCCCGCGTCCTGAAATACTGCAACGAGCGCAACATTCGCGTCGTGCCGCGCGGCTCCGGCACCTCGCTGTCCGGAGGCGCGCTGCCGCTCGAGGACGCGGTGCTGCTGGTGACGAGCCGCTTCAACCGCATCCTGGCGATCGACTATCCGAACCGCGTCGTGGTCGCCCAGCCCGGCGTCACCAATCTCGGTATCACCACCGCCGTCGAGCAGGAGGGCTTTTACTATGCCCCCGATCCATCCTCCCAGATCGCCTGCTCGATCGGCGGCAACGTCGCGGAAAATTCCGGCGGCGTGCACTGCCTGAAATACGGGCTCACCGCCAACAATGTGCTGGGCATCGAGATGGTGCTGATGAATGGCGAGGTGGTGCGCCTCGGCGGCAGCCATCTCGACCAGGAAGGCTACGATTTGCTCGGCGTCATGACCGGCTCCGAAGGCCTGCTCGGCGTCGTCACCGAGGTGACGGTGCGCATCCTCAAGAAGCCGGAGACGGCGCGCGCGCTGCTGATCGGCTTTCCGACCAGCGAAGAGAGCGGCCAGTGCGTCGCCGACATCATCGGCGCCGGTATCATCCCGGGCGGCATGGAGATGATGGACCGCCCGGCAATCCATGCGGCGGAGGATTTCGTCCATGCCGGCTATCCGCTCGATGTCGAGGCGCTGCTGATCGTCGAGCTCGATGGCCCGAGTGTCGAGGTCGATCACCTGATCGGACTGGTCGAGGCGATCGCCTATCGCAATGGCTCGACCACCTGCCGCATCTCGCAGTCGGAACAGGAGCGGCTGAGCTTCTGGGCCGGCCGCAAGGCGGCCTTCCCGGCGGTCGGCCGCATCTCGCCCGACTATTACTGCATGGACGGCACCATCCCACGCAAGGAACTGCCGAGGGTGCTTGCCGGCATGCGCGACCTTTCCGAGAAATACGGGTTAGGCGTCGCCAACGTCTTCCACGCCGGCGACGGCAATCTGCACCCGCTGATCCTCTACGACGCCAATGTGCCGGGCGAACTCGACAAGGCCGAGAGTTTCGGCGCCGACATATTGCGGCTTTGCGTCGAGGTCGGAGGCGTGCTGACCGGCGAGCATGGCGTCGGCGTCGAGAAGCGCGACCTGATGCCGGAAATGTTCAACCAGATCGACCTCGACCAGCAGATGCGGGTGAAATGCGCCTTCGATCCCAACCATCTGCTCAACCCCGGCAAGGTTTTTCCGCAACTGCGCCGGTGTGCGGAGCTGGGAAGGATGCATGTGCATCGCGGACAGGTGGCGTTTCCGGATATTCCGAGGTTTTGATGGGCGGTCAATTTCGGATGACTGCGTTCCTTCGCGCCCCCCTCTGTCCTGCCGGACATCTCCCCCACTTGGGGGGAGATCAGCTGTCATCGCAGCCTTCGCCAATCTTCGACGTTGCGAGGGAGGCGCGGCGGCAAAAATTGCCAATCTCCCCCCAAGTGGGGGAGATGTCCGGCAGGACAGAGGGGGGCGCGAAGGAACGCGGCCTGTCGCCGTCTCGGGCTTCGCCCGAGTCACCTCTCCCCCGCTTTGCGGGGCGCGAGGAACTGGAGCGATGACCACCTTCACCCCCACTACATCCGCCGAAACCCTTTCCACGGTCCAATGGGCAGCGGCGGAAGAAACGCAGCTGGAAATCCTCGGGCACGGCTCGAAGCACGGCATCGGTCGTCCGCTGCAGACCGAGCATACACTCGACCTGTCGAAACTCACCGGCGTCACCCTCTACGAGCCGGCCGAACTGGTGCTGTCGGCCCGCGCCGGCACGTCGCTCGCCGAACTCGAAAAACTGCTTGCCGAAAACGGCCAGCAATTCGCCTTCGAGCCGATGGACTACGGCCCGTTGCTCGGCGGCGAGCCGGGCCAAGGGGGCAAGAACGGCACCATCGGCGGCGTGCTGGCTTCGAACCTGTCCGGACCGCGACGTCTCAAGTCGGGCGCGGCGCGCGACCATATCCTTGGCGTTGCCGCTGTTTCGGGGCGCGGCGAGGCGTTCAAATCGGGCGGCCGCGTGGTCAAGAATGTCACCGGCTACGACCTCTCAAAACTGATGGCGGGAAGCTGGGGCACGCTCGCCGTGCTCACCGACGTGACTTTCAAGGTCCTGCCGGCGGCCGAAACAGAAGTGACCTTGGCCATCCGCGGTCTGCTCGACGATGCCGCCGTCGCGGCCATGGCGCTGGCGCTCGGCTCCAGCGCCGAAGTGTCGAGCGCCGCTCATCTGCCGGAGCGCATCGCCGCGCGCGTCGCCAGCGGCAAGCACGGCAGCGATGCCGCCACGCTGCTGCGGGTCGAGGGGTTTGGGCCTTCGGTCGTCTACCGCATCGAGGCGTTGAAGCAGCTGCTCGGCAAGGCCGGCCCGCTCGAAGAGATCGCCGGCGAGGCGTCGAAGGCGATCTGGCGCGACATCCGCGATTGCATGCCTTTCGCGGATCGCGGCACGCGACCGGTCTGGCGTGTCTCGATGGCGCCGTCTCAGGCGCATCACATGGTGATGGCGCTGCGCATGCAGGCGGCGGTCGATGCTTTCTACGACTGGCAGGGCGGTCTGGTATGGCTGTCGATGCGCGAGAACGACCCGGAAGCCGAATTGCTGCGCGGACTGATCCGCAAGCATGGCGGTGGCCACGCGACGCTGGTGCGCGCCGCCGCCCCGCACCGTGCGGCGCTGCCGGCGTTCGAGCCGCAGCCGCCGCATCTCGCGGCATTGTCGGCGCGGCTCAAGGCCGAGTTCGATCCCAAGCAGATTCTCAACCCCGGCCGCATGGGTTAGGACCGCGACATGCAGACCAATTTCTCAGCAGCGCAGCTCGCCGATCCACATGTCGCGGAATCGGAAAAGATCCTGCGTAAATGCGTGCATTGCGGCTTCTGCACCGCCACTTGTCCGACCTATGTGACGCTCGGTAACGAGCTGGATTCACCGCGCGGCCGCATCTACCTCATCAAGGATATGCTGGAGAACGGCCGGCCGGCGGACAAGGAGATCGTCACCCATATCGACCGTTGCCTGTCCTGTCTTGCCTGCATGACGACCTGCCCTTCTGGCGTGAACTACATGCATCTGGTCGACCATGCCCGCGCGCATATCCAGGAGACTTACAAACGGCCGCTGCTCGACCGGCTGACGCGCGCCATGCTGGCTTTCGTGCTGCCTTACCCGACCCGCTTCCGCGCCGCGTTGAAGCTTGCCGGGCTCGGCCGGCCGTTCATCGGCTTGTTCGAAAAGCTGCCGGCGCTGAAACCGGTCGCGGCGATGCTGAAGCTTGCACCCGCGTCGATCCCGCCGGCATCGCCGATGGCGAAACCGGGCACGCATGCCGGGCAAGGCATACGGCGTGGTCGCGTGGCGATCCTGACCGGCTGCGCGCAATCCGTGCTCGATCCGGCGATCAACGATACGACCATCTCCCTGCTGACAAGATTGGGCGTCGAGGTCGTGGTGCCGGAAGGCGAGGGCTGCTGTGGCGCGCTGGTCCACCACATGGGCCGCGAGGATCAGGCCCTTGCCTCGGCGAGGCGGAATGTCGATGCGTGGACGCGCGCCATCGACCAGGGTGGCCTCGACGCCATCATCGTCACCGCGTCGGGCTGCGGCACCACCATCAAGGACTATGGCTTCATGCTGCGCCTCGATCCCGCCTATGCCGAAAAGGCCGCGCGCGTCTCTGCCCTCGCAAAAGACGTCACCGAATATCTCGCCGCCCTCGACCTGCCGGAGCCGGTGCGCAAACCGGGCACGGTCGTCGCCTATCACTCCGCCTGCTCGATGCAGCATGGCCAGAAGATCACGCGCCAGCCGAAGGAGCTTCTTACCAAGGCGGGCTTCGTCGTGCGCGAGCCGCGCGAGGGGCATCTGTGCTGCGGCTCGGCCGGCACCTACAACATCCTGCAGCCCGAGATTTCCGCCAAGCTGCGCGACCGCAAGGTGAAAAACATCGAGGCGACAGGCGCGGAAATCGTGGCCACCGGCAATATCGGCTGCATCACCCAGATCGCCTCCGCCGCGAAGCTGCCGGTGGTGCACACGGTCAAATTGCTCGACTGGGCTTATGGCGGTCCGAAGCCGGAAGGCGTTTCCGACAGCGGTTTGATCGCCGCGGAATAACTATTCCGCCGCGAGTTGATCCGGCACGCCGTAGGTCGCGCGGTAGAGCGCGCGCTGGCGGTTGAGCGCCACCATGGTGTTGCGCAAGAGGATCGCGACCGTGAGCGGGCCGACGCCGCCCGGCACCGGCGTGATCCAGGAGGCCACTTCCTTGACGCTGTCGGTATCGACGTCGCCGACGATACGGGTTTCGCCATCAGGTCCGACCTCGGAATTGATGCCGATGTCGATGACGGCTGCGCCCGGCTTCACCATGTCGGCCTTGATCAGCCTGGGCTTGCCGACGGCGACGAAAAGCGCATCGGCGCGGCGCGCATGGGCCGCCAGCGAGCGCGTCATGTGGTGGCACACCGTCACCGTCGCGCCCTCGCTCATCAACAGGAAGGCGATCGGCTTGCCGACGATCTCGGAATGGCCGACGACGACCACTTCGAGCCCCTTGAGCTCGAGGCCGGTCTCCTTCAGCAGTTCGACCGAGGCCGCGGCGGTGCAGGGCGCCAGGTCGAGCTGGTTGTAGACGATGTTGCCGATCGAGGCTGGATGCATGCCCTCGACATCCTTCAGCGGATGCACCGCCGCCTGCAGCGTCTTGATCGGAATATGCGCCGGCACCGGCCGCTGGATGATGATGCCGGTGACGCGCGGGTCGGCGTTGAGGCCGTGGATCGCCGCTTCCAGCTCGCCGGCGGTGATGTCGGCGGCGAAGCGCCGCTCCTCGAAGCCGATGCCGGCAAGGGCTGCCTTGGCGCGCTGGTTGCGCACATAGACATCGACCGCCGCGATATCGCCGACGGTGATCGAAACCAGCTTAGGCGGAAAACCTTCGGCCGTGGCGATCGCCGCGTCCTCGCGAACGGAAGCGATGATGCGCTGGGCGACCGGGCCGCCTTTCAGGTAGCGGCTGTCGTCGGTCCGGGTCATGGTTGGCACCTTTTGCCTTCTCTGAGCAATTCAGGGGACAAGCGCGGGAGCCGCTTTCTGTCTGGAATTGCGTAACAACTAAGATTTTGTGCGCTGCAATAGCAGAGGAGCGCCGGGAAATCAGCCCCGAAAGCGAAACCGCCTGCCTTCGGGGCGACTTGCCGCGCCCTGCATCAGAAGAAAAACTCAAAAAATGAAAAAGGGCAGCGCGATTGCCCGCGCTGCCCCTTCGCAACCGGCCGTATCCCCACACGGCCCGTCCCCCGTAAACTCTGTCATCGGTTTAAGCACATCCCGCGGGATCGTACTATGACTTGGCGGCAACAGCAGGAGACTAAAAGCGCTGCGCCGTCTAACCGGCTGATTCGCTGCGACTATATCACCTCGACCGTGGTTCCGACATTGACGCGCTCGTAAAGGTCGACGACGTCCTCGTTGCGCATGCGGATACAGCCGGAAGACACCGCGCCGCCGATCGTCCAGGGCTGGTTGGTGCCATGGATGCGGTATTCGGTGGTGCCGAGATAGAGCGCGCGCGCGCCGAGCGGGTTCTCGATGCCGCCGGCCAGGTAGGTCGGCAGGTAACGGCCCTTGGCCGCCTCGCGCTTGATCATCTCCGCCGGGGGGCGCCAGTCCGGCCACATCTTCTTGTCGGTGATCTTGTGCGTGCCCGACCATTCGAAGCCCGGTTTGCCGGTGCCGACGCCGTAGCGCCGCGCCTTGCCGTTCTTCTCGACCAGGAAAAGGAAGTTCTGATGCGTATCGATGATGATGGTGCCCGGCTTCGCCGGCCCGTCATAGGCGACTTCCTGCGGCAGGTAGATCGGGTTGATCTGTGGCCGCATCACCATGCGTTTGGCCGGCTGCTGCACTGCCGCCGTGTGCTGCCGGTCGGGCTGCGCCTCGAACAGGCGGCGCAGCGGCTGCTGCGTTGCCTGCCGGGCCGGGCGCACGATGCCCGGCGCACGGCCAAGCTGCAGCACCCAGGGCGCCGAAAGGTCGGGGCTCACCATGACCGGCGGCATGTCGGCATAGCGGTCATTGGCAAGGGAGGTCGTGGCGCCGGCGGCAAGAATGGCCACCGCGCCAAGCAGGGAACAAAACGCTGTCTTCATCGGAACGCACCTTGATCGTCGAACTCGTCCGGGCGGGGAGGGCCTCGGCTTCGCGATCCTTGGCGCGCAGCGGCAAGCAAAGCATGAATCGGAATGCGTAAAATGCCGCTTTGTCAGTAAACCTTTTGGTGTGGTTACCGACCGGTTCAGGAATCTGGTAAAGCCGCCGTAAACTTGGCGCCGAGGCGCGTTAACGAACGGATTTGGTAGCGATGGCGACTGAACATGCCGGTATTCTCGACGGCCCCGACGGCAAGGCGCGCTGCTTCTGGCACGGCAATCTGCCGGACTATCTCCACTATCACGACCACGAATGGGGCCGGCCGGTAACGGATGATCGCCGGCTGTTCGAAAAGATCTGCCTGGAAGGCTTCCAGTCGGGCCTGTCGTGGCTGACCATCCTGCGCAAGCGCGAGAATTTCCGCGAGGCCTTCGCCGGTTTCGACTTCGACAAGGTGGCGGCGTTCACCGACACGGATGTCGAACGCCTGCTCGGCAATGCCGGCATCATCCGCCATCGCGGCAAGATCGTCTCGACCATCAACAACGCAAAACGCGCCCGCGAGATGGTGGACGAGTTCGGCTCCCTGGCCGCGTGGTTCTGGAAGTTCGAGCCGGATCCGCAGGAGCGGCCCGAAATCGTCGACCTCGCACATCTGCGCGCCAATCCGACGACGGCCGTGTCGGTCAGGATATCGAAGGAGTTGAAGAAGCGCGGCTGGAGCTTTGTCGGTCCCACCACCGTCTACGCCTTCATGCAGGCCATGGGCCTGGTCAACGACCATCTCGAAGGCTGCTACTGCCGGGCGGAGGTGGAGAAAGAGCGCAAGAGGCTCAAGAGGCCGAAGTAGGGCGCTTTTGCCTTCTCCCACAAGGGTAGAAGGAGAAGGCTCACTTCTCGAACCTGCCCTTATGGCCGCTGCCGTTGATGTCCCAGACAAGGCTCGAGCCGGACACCGTCAGCACCAGTCCGCTGAAGCCGCTGTCGTCGGGCGTGTGATGCGTGGAGGCGGAGCTGCGGCCGGCCGGGATGACCTCGACGGTCGAGCCCTTCCTCACCCAGCAGCCCTTGCCGTACTGGTCGTTGGCGCCATAGGCGAGCGCGAATTCGAAGCTGCCGTCTTTCTTCAAAAGCAGCTCGGAACCGACTTCCATGACGCCGTTCAGGTAATAATGGCCGGCAAGACGGGCATCGCCCGGCTGGCACGCGTTGGCGGCAACGGGCATGCCACAGAAAAGCGCGCCTGCAAGCGCGCCTGCAAATCGCAACTGCATGATGATCCCCCGATCGTTGAATGAAAGTCAGACGCTGCCGGCGCCGGCCAGGAACAGCCCGGCGATGATCGCCGCCACGGCCGCGAAGGCCGGATAGATCACCAGCAGGCAGTCACCAGCGCGTCGCGGGCGCTCGGCTTGGCCGCCGCAGCCTCGAACGGCCCGGCCGGCTGCTGTGCCGGCTTCAGGGTGCTGCCGGCGGGCCGCAGCCTGGCCGACCTGCCGCTCTCGATCATGTCTTCAGCCGTCGTCATGGCCCCGAACCCCTTGTTTCGACGCGCTTTATGGTCGTCGATTGTGTCGGCAGCATGCCGCGCCGGTGGCGGAATTGTTTCGTTTTTGGTGGGATTTGTTTCAGTTCTTCCTTCTCCCGCAAGGGGAGAAGGGAAGGCGCTAACCCTTGCCGCTCCAAGCCGCATCGTTTAGGAAACGCGCGCTCGAAGTAAGTCACCACTGACTGGAAACCTCCATGACCGACAAATCGGAAAAGACGAAAGCGCGCCTGCCGCGCGGTTTTGCCGACCGCAGCGCCGAAGACATCCGCGCCGTCGAGAAGATGATGGCGACCATCCGCTCGGTCTATGAGCTCTACGGCTTCGAGCCGGTCGACCAGCCGATGATCGAATACACCGATGCTCTCGGCAAATTCCTGCCCGACCAGGACCGGCCGAACGAGGGTGTCTTTTCCTTCCAGGATGACGACGACCAATGGCTGTCGCTGCGCTATGACCTGACCGCGCCGACAGCGCGTTTCGTCGCCGAGAATTTCGAGCGCCTGCCCAAGCCTTATCGCAGCTACCGTTCCGGCTGGGTGTTTCGCAACGAGAAGCCAGGCCCCGGCCGCTTCCGCCAGTTCATGCAGTTCGACGCCGACACCATTGGTACGCCGGGCGTCGCCGCCGACGCCGAGATGGCGATGATGATGGCCGATGTCATGGAGGCGCTCGGCATCAAGCGCGGCGACTACGTCATCCGCGTCAACAACCGTAAGGTGCTCGACGGCGTGCTGGAGGCCATCGGCCTCGGCGGCGACGAGAACGCCGGACGCAGGCTGACTGTGCTTCGGGCTATCGACAAGCTGGACAAGGTTGGAACGGACGGCGTTCGAGCGCTGCTTGGAAAGGGACGGCTGGACGAAAGCGGCGACTTCACCAAAGGCGCCGGATTAGGCGAACAACAGATCGACCGGATGATGGAGGTCTTCGGAAATCCTGATGGTTTCTGGGACCACAATATGGGTTCTGAAGGAGTCATCGACGACGATAGGCGGCAGCTCGGGAACGGCGGAAAGACTTCCGTACTGAGCAACGCGTTTGCCATCGACGAATTGCGCCTAGCTTTTTCTGACGAGCCGCTGGCTTTAGAGGGAATAAACGAACTCGGTGCGATCAACGACATGGTTCGCGCCGCAGGCTACGGGAGCAATCGCATCCGCATCGACCCCTCTGTCGTGCGCGGGCTCGAATACTACACCGGCCCGGTCTTCGAGGCCGAGCTGCTGGCGGAGATCCCCAATGACGAAGGTCAAATCGTGCGCTTCGGCTCGGTCGGCGGCGGCGGGCGCTATGACGGGCTGGTCTCGCGCTTTCGCGGCGAGCCGGTGCCGGCGACAGGCTTCTCCATCGGCGTCTCACGCCTGATGACGGCGCTGAAGAACCTCGGCAAGCTCGACGTCTCCGATGTCATCGCGCCCGTCGTGGTGCTGGTCATGGACAAGGATACGGAAAGCCTCGGCCGCTACCAGAAGATGGTCGCCGACCTCCGCGCCGCCGGCATCCGCTCCGAAATGTATCTCGGCGGCGCCGGCATGAAGGCCCAGCTCAAATATGCCGACCGCCGCGGCAGCCCGGTCGCCATCATCCAGGGCGGCGACGAGCGTGCCAAGGGCGAACTGCAGATCAAGGACCTGATCGAAGGCGCCCGCATGTCGGCCGAGATCACCGACAATGCCGAATGGCGGGCGGCACGGCCGGCGCAGGTGACGGTGGCGGAGGGGGAGCTGGTCGCCGAGGTGAGGAAGATCCTGGCGGCGCAGGCCGAGGAGCGGGCACGTGGGAAGTAGAGGTCGCGTTCTGTCGCGCCCCCCTCTGTCCTGCCGGACATCTCCCCCACAAGGGGGGAGATCAGATGTCGCGCCGGCTTTCGCCAATTTTGAACGTTGCAAAAAGAGGCGCGGAGCCCGAGCTGCCGATCTCCCCCCTTGTGGGGGAGATGTCCGGCAGGACAGAGGGGGGCGCCGTGGAACGCCAACCGTCGGACGACCTCCTGGTCCCAAATCAGGGGGTCGCGGAATGGAGTCGGCAAGTTGACCACCCGTCCCGCCATCGCCGCAGACATCGTCCAACTCTTCGCCACCCGCGACACCCACGCCGTGGAAGTCGCTGTCCTGCAGCCGGCCGATCCGTTCCTCGATATGGCCGGCGAGGATTTGCGCCGCCGCATTTTCCTCACCGAAAGCGAGACCGGCAAGACGCTGTGCCTGCGGCCCGAATTCACTATTCCGGTCTGCCTCGACCACATCGCCAGCCAGGCCGGCACGCCGCGCCGCTATTCCTATCTGGGCGAAGTGTTCCGCCAGCGCCGCGAGGGCGGCAACGAATTCTTCCAGGCCGGCATCGAGGACCTCGGCGATCGCGACACGGCCGCCGCCGATGCCCGTTCGCTGGCCGACGCGCATGCGCTGCTGTCGCTGGTGCTGCCCGGAAAGACACTTGCCATCACGCTCGGCGACCAGACTTTGTTCGAAGCCGTGCTCGCCGCGCTCGGCTTGCCGCGCGGCTGGCGCATGCGGCTCGCGCGCGCCTTCGGCTCGGCGCCGATGCTGGAGGCAGCCCTTGCCGACCTCGCCAATCCGCCGCGCAACAGCCAGCTCTCCGGCCCCGTCGCCTTGCTGGCGCTCGACGGCGATGCGGAAGGCCTCGCCGCGCATATCTCTGCCGGCATCGAGGAGGCCGGGCTGTCGGCATCGTCCGGCCGCGCGCCTGCCGACATCGCGCGGCGCCTGATCGAGAAAGCGCAACTGCGCAGCGTGCGGCTGTCCGACGAGGCGTTTTCGGCGCTGAAAGGTTTTCTCGAGATCGACGTCGCGCTCAGCGGCGCGACCGCGGCGCTCGAAAAATTCGCCGCCGATGCCAGCCTGTCGCTGGGACCGGCGCTGGAGAATTTCGCCGCCCGCGCCGAGGCGATCGAGGCGCATGGCCTGTCCGCGGCACAAATCCGCTACGACGCCGCCTTCGGCCGTCCGCTCGATTACTATACCGGCCTGGTCTTCGAGATTGCCGCCGGTGACGGCGACCGCCCGCTGGCCGGCGGCGGCCGCTACGATCGGCTGCTGACGCTGCTCGGCGCCAAGAAGCCGATCCCCGGCGTCGGCTTTTCGGTTTGGCTCGACCGTATCGAAGCCTTGCGGGAGAGCGCGAAATGATCACGCTGGCGATCCCCTCGAAGGGCCGTCTCAAGGAACAGTCGCTCGAAGTGCTGGCCAAGGCCGGCCTGGCCGTCACGCTACCTGAGGACGACCGCAAATACCGTGCCCGCATCGACGGCCTCGACGATGTCGAGGTGGCCTTCCTGTCCGCGTCCGAGATCGCCGGCGAGATCGGCCAGGGCGCGGTCGATCTCGGCATCACCGGCGAGGACCTTTTGCGCGAGAACCTCGCCGATTGGGAAGCGCGCGCCGAGATCGTCGCCCGCCTCGGCTTCGGCCATGCCGATGTCGTGGTCGCCGTGCCCGACATCTGGCTCGATGTCGATACCATGGCCGACCTCGACGATGTCGCCGCCGATTTCCGCCAGCGCCACGGCCGGCGCTTGCGGATAGCTACAAAGTACTGGCGGCTGACGCAGCAGTTCTTTTCGCTCAAGCACGGAATCCAGGTCTACCGCATCGTCGAAAGCCTCGGCGCCACCGAAGGCGCGCCGGCGGCGGGACTGGCCGACGTCATCGTCGACATCACCACCACCGGCTCGACGCTGCGCGCCAACCACCTCAAGGTGCTGGGCGACGGCACGATCCTGAAGTCGCAGGCTTGTCTGGTGGCGTCGAAAAAGTCTCGAGATGCAGCCGACGAGGCGCAGTTGCGCGACATTGCCGCAAAAATGGCCGCGCTGGTCGCCTAGAGCAATTCCAGGAAAAGTGTGAAGCGGTCTTCCGTCCGGAATTGCGTCAAAGAGCTTTAGCCACCTCTACCTTCGGCGGGTTTCCACCGCCTTTGCGGGCTGATAGGCTCGATCATCCCGGGAGGAGACGGCGATGGCGATCAAACTCGACGAGCTCATGAACGCCACCAATCTGCGCGGGCGCGGCGCCAGCGGCACCTTCATTGCCCCGCTGGGCGGCAAGGCGCATGTATCGGGCGATCGCTTAGTCCCCCTGCTCGACAAGACCATTCCCGAACTGTTTTCCGAAACGGTGAGCAGATACGCCACGCTCGACGCCGCCGTTTTCGTTGGCCAGGACAAGCGCTTCACCTGGAGCGAGCTCTCGGACGCGGTCGACGCCTTGGCCGCCGGCTTTCTGGCGCTGGGTCTGGAAAAAGGCGACCGCGTCGGCATCTGGTCGCCGAACCGTTGGGAATGGCTGGTGACGCAGTTCGCCACCGCGCGCATCGGCCTGATCCTCGTCAACATCAACCCGGCCTACCGGCTGACCGAGCTCGAATATGCCCTCAACAAGGTTGGGTGCAAGGCGCTCGTCACCGCCGCCCAATTCAAGACATCCGACTATCTCGGCATGATCGGAACGCTTGCGCCCGAGCTCGCCGCCGCCGAGCCCGGCAAGCTCAAGGCCAAGAAACTGCCGGCGCTGAAGATCGTCATCCGGATGGGCGACGACAATTCGCCCGGCATGTTCAATTTCGGCGATGTGCTGGCCATGGCCGGGCGTGACGAACATGACAGCCTCGACCGCATCTCCGAAGGCCTGAAGCCCGGCGACGCCATCAACATCCAGTTCACCAGCGGCACGACGGGTGCGCCGAAGGGCGCGGCGCTGACGCATTCCAACATCGTCAACAACGGCAATTTCGTCACTTCGGCGATCAGGCTCACCGTCGACGATCGGCTCTGCATCCCGGTGCCGCTTTACCATTGCTTCGGCATGTCGATGGGCACGATGGGCTGCGTCTCCAAGGGCGCCACCATGGTTTTCCCGGGCGAGGGCTTCGATGCCGGCGCGACGCTGAAAGCGGTCGCGCAGGAGCGCTGCACCGGCCTCTATGGCGTGCCGACCATGTTCGTCGCCATGCTCGACCATGTCGATTTTTCCAGCTTCGATCTCTCCAGCCTGCGCACCGGCATCATGGCCGGTTCGCCATGCCCGATCGAGGTGATGAAGAAGGTCGTCTCGCTCATGCACATGGCGCAAGTGACCATCGCCTATGGCATGACGGAGACCAGTCCCGTTTCCTTCCAGAGCAGCGTCGACGATCCGCTGGAAAAGCGCGTCTCCACCGTCGGCCGCATCCACCCGCATGTCGAGGTCAAGGCGATCGGCACCGACGGCGCCACCGCCGCGGTCGGCGAGCCTGGCGAGCTCTGCACGCGCGGCTATTCGGTGATGAAGGGCTATTGGGACGACGCCGACAAGACCCGCGAGGCGATCGACGCCGACGGCTGGATGCACACGGGCGACCTCGCCACGATCGACGCCGAGGGCTACTGCAACATCGTCGGCCGGGTGAAGGACATGGTCATCCGCGGCGGCGAGAACGTCTATCCGCGCGAGGTCGAGGAATTCCTCTATCGCCATCCCAAGATCAAGGAAGTGCAGGTCTTCGGCATTCCCGACGACAAATATGGCGAGGAGCTCTGCGCCTGGATCGTGCTGAAGCCCGGCCAGATCGCCACCGCCGAGGAGATCAAGGCCTTCTGCGCCGGCCAGATCGCGCATTACAAGATACCGCGCTACATCCGCTTCCGCACCGAGCTGCCGATGACGGTGACCGGCAAGCCACAGAAATTCCTGATGCGCGAGGCGATGGTGGAGGAATTGGGATTGGTGGCGCAGAAGACGGCGTGAAACGGCATTTATGGACAACGAGTTTCCAAATTTTGCGGCGCTGAAAGCCGCCAAAATCGAAAACATAGATTATCGCATAGTCGTCCGGCGCGGCGCGCGAACCGGCAGTGCCATCGTCATCGCCCCGCATGGCGGCAAGATCGAGCCCCGTACCTCCCTGATCGCCGAGACGATAGCAGGGGGCGATCTCGATATGTATTGCTTTGAAGGGCTCATGCCGGAAAGCAACCGGGAGCTGCACATAACATCCAGGAACTTTGACGAGGCAACCGCGCTGGAACTGTTGCGGACGAAGTCCACTGTCGTTGCCATCCACGGTCGCCAGGATCGGGATGATCTCGCGACAGTCTACATGGGCGGCAAGGACGCCGCGTTGGTTTCAGAGATAGCCTGGCGTCTGCAGGAGGCCGGCTTCCAGACAAAAAAGGATAACCATCCGTTTCCGGGTATCCAGGATTCGAACATCGTCAACCGAGGACTGACGGGCAAAGGCGCACAGCTGGAAGTGCCCTTCTCGCTGCGCCGTCGAATGGGGAACGAGTCGGAACTTCTGGAAAGATTCTGTGGGGCGGTTCGCAAGTCCATCGAGGCATTCGACGCCAGAAATGATGCCCGATCCTCAATCGTGTTTTGAACGGTGCGCTTGGCGGGCAAAGATACCCGTGAGAGGTGCTCCCTACGCGCTTTTCCGCTAAGTTGGCGCAAACGCGTGGCGTTCGGGGGCTTGAATGACTGGTTACGGGCGGTCGGTGACTTCCTACACGATGCCGTTGGCCGCGCTGGCGATGGCTCTCGCGGTCAGGGCCGGCGGCCTTTCGGTCGACGAAGGGTCGCTGAACGCCAGGATACTGGTTGGAGCGCTGTCGAGCGCCATCATGTTCACCACCATTTTCGTGGTGCTCGACCACGCCGAGGCGCTCGCCCGGCGCATAGGGGAGCCCTACGGAACCCTGGTGCTGACTTTTGCGGTTACGGCAATCGAAGTGTCGATCATCGTCTCGATGATGCTGCATGGAGCAAACAACCCCACGCTGGCGCGCGAATCCGTTTTCTCGACGGTGATGATCACCTCCACTGGCGTTGTCGGCATCTGTCTCACGCTTGGCGGCTGGCGCTATCGCAAGCAGGCGATCCTCCGACAAGGCACCAACGCATACCTGTCGGTTCTGATCGCGTTGACCGTGATGACGCTTATTCTTCCGACCTACACCCAGGCTACGGATCCCGGCACGTTTTCGGCGGCTCAGCTTGGTTTCGTCAGCGTCCTTTCGGTGTTGCTCTATGCGAGCTTCGTGTTTGCCCAGACCGTCCGGCACCGGGAGGACTTCGTCCAGGGACAGGCGCACGACGTTCCGATGCGAACCGCCTCCCACAAAAGCATTTTCGTCAGCGCCCTGCTGCTGCTGAGCGGGCTCATCGGCATTGTCCTGCTCGCCGAGCAGGTCGCCGCGAGCGTGGAGGATGCGCTCGCGGCCTATAAGGTGACCCAGGCCGACAGCATCGTGGGAGCAATGATCGCGGCACTGGTTTTGATGCCGGAGGCGATCTCGGCGATCCGCGCCTCGTTCAAGAATGAGCTGCAGCGCAGCCTGAACGTCGCGATGGGCTCGGCCTGCGCCACGATCGGCTTGACGATACCGGCGGTCGCGGCCGCCAGCCTGCTGACGGGCAGAGGGCTGACCCTGGGGCTTCCGGCCTCCGATGCCGTGCTTCTGGTGCTGGCGCTTTTCATATGCAGCGTCAGCTTCAGCACCGAAAGAACGACGTTCCTGACCGGCATGGTGCACGTCGTGGTGTTTTTCACCTATGTGTTCCTGATCTTTGTGCCGTGAAGGCTTAGAATGACGCGAAAACGACTCGCGAAACGATTGACACCATCTTGCGACCCGCAGACGCGCCCGGCTGTTGCAACATCGTCAGCCACTTGATAGGCATCAGCAGTGGCGAGAGCTGCCAAGTTCCTGACGCAAGGCGCTGGTGAACAATTGAGCGTATGTCGTCCGCCGCCTTGCAGTGGCCAATTGCTATCAGGGTGTCGGCAAATCGTCTTTTTGATGATGTCATAGCCGCGGCGGTTCGCAAGGCCATTGAGGTACTCCATGCCCAAAATGGTGCTCAATTCTGTCCTAAAGCCGCGCCGCCATTCACTGAAAAAGTGCGCACCGATTCTCTGTTCGGAATTACGTCGAAACGAAGAGACCGAGCGGCTCTGCGAGCCGTGTTGAGAACTGGAGTTAATCCCGATGCCGTCGTGGTCGAGAAAGGGTCTGTGGCCGCGGCGAGGGGAGGCGACCTCGAAGGCTGGCGCAAGCTCTTTGCCGGGGGAACTGCCCGTTCCGCCGTTTGAGATGCGGCAACTGGTCGGCCCGACCGACCCAGCGATGTTTGATAATCCAAGCGGTGCGCCGGTCTTTTCGGGGATGCCCGATGGCGCCTATGACAATGTGTTCGACTTCGGCTCGGGCTGCGGCCGGCTTGCTAGGCAGATGATGCAGCAGTCGGCGGTACCGGCGAAATACCGGGGCATCGACCTGCATGAAGGCATGGTGAGGTGGTGCCAGGAGAATTTAACGCCGGCCAACCCCGATTTCACCTTCGCGCATCACAACGTCTTCAACCCCGGCTTCAACCCCGATCCATCCCTACCGCGTTTCGCGCCGTTCCCAATCGAGGACGGCGCCGCGACATTGATGATTGCCTGGTCAGTCTTCACTCACACCACTCAGCGGCAGACCGAGCATTACCTCAAGGAGGCGGCGCGCGTCCTCAATGATTGCGGCATTCTAATCTCGACATGGTTCCTGTTCGAGAAGCGGAACTTCCCGATGATGCAGGATTTTCAGAACGCGCTCTACATCAACGAGTTCGATCCGACCAATGCGACCATCTTCGACCGGACCTGGTTGATAGACTTGCTTTCGAACAGCGGTCTACAGGTAACGCTGGCAAGGCCTCCGGGGATACGCGGCTTTCAATGGGAACTGCACATCCGCAAGAAGGGGCACGGTGCGCCGGTCGAGATCGGCGAAGATCTTGCGCCTTATGGCAAGAAGCCGCCGCCGGTTGTCGCCCAGGATCCGTCCAAGATCGGCATTCCTGACCGAGAGTAACTTTAGGCTGACAGGCGAAATCGGATCAGATACCAGAGCGCCTTGACCCCGTCGCGCCATCCGATTTTCTTGCCCTCTTCGTAAGTGCGGCCATAATAGCTGATGCCGACCTCATAGATGCGCAGGCCGCCGGCGCGCGCAATCTGGGCGCTCATCTGGATTTCGCAGCCGAAATCGTCGCAGGTGAGGGTGAGCCGCTCTTTGACCGCGCGGGTGAACATCTTGTAGCAACATTCAATGTCGGTCAGCGTTTGGTTGTAAAGCAGATTGAACGTCAGCGAGATGAACCTGTTCGCCACATAGTGGTGGAAATACAAGGACCGGTGTGGCCGGCCGTAGAACCGCGAGCCGTAGACCACGTCGGCAACTTTGCGCCTCGCGATAAGGTCGTACATGGCCGTCCAGTCGGTTGGATCGTACTCGAGGTCGGCATCCTGGATGACGATGACGTCGCCGCTGGTGGCCGCAAATCCGGTCCGCACCGCGGCGCCCTTGCCGCTGTTTTTCTCGTGATAGATCGGCCGGATGATCGTCTTGGCGGCCGGTCCGTCATCGATGACGACGAGATTGTTGCCCGCATCGACTTTTATGCTGTGGCCTGAACGAGCTCCGTCTGGAAAATGGGTGCGCAGCCATTCACGGGTTCCATCCGTCGATCCGTCATCGACGACGATGATCTCTTTCCCAACGGCCGGCAGCGCCTCGCTGACGATGGCGAGCACGCTGGCAAGCGTCGCAGCCTCGTTGAAGACCGGGACAATGATCGAGAGCATTGATGCGGCGGAGGTCGGCTCTGTTCCCGGACTCATGATCTCGACAACGAGGTCAGCGTCGCCACCACCATCACAATTCCTATGACTGCGTAGAGCGCGCGGTAGCAGCGCTGGAGGCCGACCAGGCTTTCAAAAGTCAGGCCGGCCCGCAACGCGCGCAGCGATGCCACGAGATGCAGTGGGTAGAGCAGCGCCGCCACCGTGAGCACGCCCGGCACGAGGCCAGACGCCGCGAGCGCTACCAACAGGGCATAGGCCGCTGTGAAGAGGACAAGGCCCGCAATGAAGCTTTGCGTCCTGCCGAAGGCGACCGCATTGGTGCGGATGCCATTCAGCGTGTCGCCGTCATGGTCGCGTGCTTCATGGGTGAAATGGCCGGCGCTGAAGACCAGCCCGAAGAAGCAGCTGACGAGCAGGCCGCGCGCGTCGATGGCGGAGAAGGCCGCGTAGCCGAGCAGGAAATGCAGCATGCCGCCCGCAAGATGAAGCCCCGAGTTGAAGAGCGGTGTGCCCTTGAGGTGCAAGCCAGGCGCCGAATAGAGGGCACTCAAGCCGGCGATGGCCAGTCCGATGCAGAAAGGCGTCGCGCCAACCACCCTGAGCAGCAACAGGCCGAGCGCCAGCAGCGAGAGCGCCAGATACCCGACGTCGCTTCGCGACAGGCCTTTTGCGGCAAAAGTCCTTGTCGCTCGCCTGGGATCGTTGAGATCGCCGCCGATGCCGGACCAGTCGTTGAAAAGGAAGACATGCGACACCAGGCAAAAATTGCCGGCAACGAGGATGGCGACCTCAAGCGTGTTGGTTATGGTCAGGGCGCTGATCGAGAGGATCGCGCCGATCAGCGGCGCGCCCTGAAGTGCGCAGACCTCGTCGAAACGGATGCTGGACAACAGCCGGGACCACCATCGTGGCCTCGCCGAGCGAATCGCAACTGCCGGTTCCAGCGGCGTCATATGCCCCCACATTTCTGCTCTGACTCGCCGGAGCGGCACGAGAGCGCCGTTTGCATCGATTGGCTCGCGACGTAAAGCCTTAGCCAGAGTGCATATCCGAGTTCCTGTGACCAGTAGAATCGCCGCACCGAAGCACTGAGGTCGTTGTGATAGAAAAGCGGTGGCGCTCGATTGAGCAAGGAAAAATTCTCCGCGGCGATTTTGCTCAGAAGATCGATCGTCTCCAGCCGGGTCTCCTTTGTTGGAGCGCCATTTTCCATTTGACGCACAAGCTCAACCATCCTAGCCCATACATCCTGACCGGAAACGCTGGCCTGCAGCCGCGCCGGCGATATCTTCAGCGCGCAGCCGGCCTTCTTCAGGTCCGGCAGCCGCAGGGCAAGAAGAAGCGGCGCCTTGGCGTAATAGACCCAGACATCGTCATCATCCGCCTTGCGTGTCATCGCCTCACATAGCGCCTTTGCCGTGCCGGGGTTCTGTTCGGCAAGCAGCATGTAGACATGCATCTGGATGCCGAGATCGGCGGGGTTCGGGTCCTTGCCCGGGTCGAGGCACTGATAGCTGTCGCGCGGCGCGAGCCAGGTCCGGTAGAGGCCGTCCGGCCTTTTATATTGATCGAGCGTGGCGAGCGCCGTCGACAGCAGCTCCCTCCGTGGGCCAGGAGCCGTCCTCCAGACGAGGGCGGTGTCGTCCGCATCCGGGGTGATGGCGCAGCCAAGAGTGCCGATGGTCGGTGCATCGGGGCGGCCATGATAGCGGACGAGGCCGTTCGTCTCGATCTGGCTGGTCAAGTAACCGCGTACCAGTGTCGTCGCACCTTCAAGCCCGGTCTGTTGCGCGACTGGGCCTAGCACATCGAGCATCACCGCATTCAGATAGGTGTTCAGTTCGGCATGCGGCTTGTCGAATGCTGTGCCGGCGGTGAAGGACGTCAGCCAGTAGCCGGGCGCTTGCAGGCGTGAAACCAGGACCTGAACGGCTCGCGGAAAGGCTTCCGCCAAAGCTCGGTTCGGCGCCAGCATAAATTTGCGCTCCATCAGCAGGCGATGCGGTCCGCCGGCCTGGCCGCGAACGAGCGCGGTCACCACATGCTGGCCGGGCTTCAATTGATCGGCCGGGAAGGCGAGGCGCCAGCCGGCCGGACTTGATGCCCGCAGTGTTTGGACAACATCGCTGCGCTCGAAGAACTGGCCCGTTCCGGCTACGATTTGGCCGTCGACCGACACGGCGACGTCCGTGGGTGTTTTCCTGTCGGCGAGTGCCCAGCCCAGGACCTCGACCTGGCGCACGGCCGCATCTGTCGGACTATCCGGCGGCGTGGCTTCGACAACATTGATTTCGTCGACACTGCCGTACAACTCGGTGAAGAGATCCATGGGCGCCGGCGGGTGCCTCAACTCGGCAATAAAAGCCGCATTGCCGATCTCCCACGCCGGCCGCGTCCGATCCGGCGCCTTTGCGGCGACCAGCACCTTGTCGGACTCGCCCGTATACCAGAATGCGCCGATCGCCTGGATGCCGATCGCCAGCCCGCCGGCCAGCGCGAACGC
Organism: Mesorhizobium sp. B2-8-3; assembly: GCF_006440815.1. Taxonomy (NCBI): domain Bacteria; kingdom Pseudomonadati; phylum Pseudomonadota; class Alphaproteobacteria; order Hyphomicrobiales; family Phyllobacteriaceae; genus Mesorhizobium; species Mesorhizobium sp. B2-8-3. The sequence goes on along the minus strand of NZ_VFTW01000020.1, from coordinate 8,347 downwards.
GGCGCGGCCTTTCGACGAAAGCGCCGCCAGCACCGGCGGCAGCATCCATATCAGCATTGGAACGATTTCGGTCAGCCATCGCGGCCCCCAGGACGCGCCCTGCCGCCAGTCAATGAAACCATAGAGGGTCACCTGCACAGCCACGGCAATGGCCATCAGGATGGTGAGGCCACGCATCTTCGGCTCGCGCAGAACCGGGATCAGGAACAGGGGCACGAACAGCAGGAACGGCGAGAAGACGAAAAGGCCGCGCATCGGGCTTAACAACAGGCCGGCGATGCCTTCGATCGTGCTGTCGCTGTAGCTCAGGCTTCGATCGATTAAGGCATAGGCGCCTGCGATGTTGCCAACAAGCTCCAGATTGTAGGCGACGATCAGCGCCACCGGGATCAAACCCGATATAACGAGTAACGGCGCTTTGCGCCCTGCCCACCACAGGCCGTAGAGTCCGAGCCCGGCCGCCAGAATAGTGTCAGGCTGGCGGTTGACGGCGATGAGCGCGCAAAAAAGGCCGGCTGCGGCGACGCGAAGCGGGCTCACCGGTCCGGTGATCAAAAGCATCGTCGCGACGATGAGGAGTTGGCCAAGCCCGTGCATCCACAGCGCCTGGCTGCTGATCACCCAGGTCGTCGTGCCGAAGGCGTAGAGCACAGTGAGGAGCGTCGCGGTTTTGGCCTCGCAGCGCCGCCGCAGCACCAGGTAGAAAAACGCGACCGATGCGGCCGCGAGCAAGGACGCACAGAGCTTTTCCATGATCCTGGCGATCCTGTCGAGCAACAGGGGGTTCCAGTTCCTTGCCTCGAGATAGCTGACCGCCGGCAAATAGAGCGGCGCTATCAGCACGGGAACTGCGACCGGATATTGCGAAACTAGGTGACCGCCGCGCCCTTTCAACATCCAATATGCGTTGGTGCCTTTGCCTTGAACCGTGGGTATCTCTCGGCCCTGCGCGACCGTGTCGACGATGGGGTCGAGAAGCACGCTATGATTGCGCCAGATGGAGAACGGCAAGTATCGCGCGCTGTATGTATCGCCTGCCGGAATAGACCGCATATTGGCGTTGAAGACGACGAAGGCAACCAGCCCGAGCACGACGGCGACAGCGAAATCCCTGAGCGTACTGCGCCGGACTGACTCCGTTGATTGTTCCTGCCCTGGCGTACGGGCCGAATATGCTTCGGTTGGCAATGACCCTGATCCCCAGGCGACTTGGCAGTCGTATATCGGCGCGGCTCCTATGCTTCAACAGCTGTTTCCGCGCATTAACAAAAGACTGCGCGCCGCACCCATCTTGCGGTCCTCGGCCTCGGAATGAGGTTGCCTGTGCCCTCACCCCACCGAAGCGTCCAAGAACAAACTGTTCAAACAAACATTATGATCTTGAAGATTGGTTGCGACGCCGTGCAGTGGAGAGGTGATGGGCGACCAAAGTACCTCTTCGGCAGGTTTGCGAACGAACGGCACGGACAATGCCCGGCGGGTGAATCTGTTTGGCGTCGGGGCGCCACGCACCGCCACCAGCAGCCTGGCCGCCATGTTGGCCAAGACACAGCAGGTTTTTGTACCGGAGGAGAAAGAGGTCAACGGCTTCGGCATCACGCCCGAACTAACCGAGGCACTTTACGATCTGCGTTTCGCCGACGCCCGGGCGCGACATCGATACATCGCCGACATCTCACCGATTTACTTCTCGAATGAACGGGTGCCCGCGCGCATCAAGTCATACAATCCGGACGCCAAGATCATTGTCACACTGCGCGAACCTATATCGCGCATCGTTTCGCAATATTCTCACATGCGGCGGCAGACGACCGACGACGCTTCATTGGCTCCCGACCTTCAGCTTGACGTGAACGGATACATCCGCAAGGGCCTCTTCGATCTGCAGGCCGGCGCGTTCAAGCCGAATTCCTGGTATTCGGCCGCGCTCAACATCACCCACTCCTTCTACGGGCGCAATCTCGCGCGGTTCCGTGATTGCTTTGCCAGCGAGCAGATCCTGGTCCTGATTTATGAGGATCTGCTGCAGCCGCGCTGGTTCTGGCAGCGAGGCCGATGGCATAAGGACCTGCAGTCGTTCCTCGGTGTCAAGGTAAACGAACGAGCGTGGGAAAACCGGGCGACGGATGAACGGCTGACGGTTGCGCAAGACCTCGTAGCCGAACTGAAAGACCTTTTTGCCCCGGAGATCAGGATCGCAGCGGAGTTCGTCGGCCGTAACCTGCCGGCTGTTTGGGGATATTGAACCGGACGCACGCTGCCGCTAAGCGGTCGTGCCTCGGCCCGCTTGCGTTCGGCCTTTCGATATGGTCTCACGTCCCGGTTCAAGCATGGACCGCAAGTCGAAGGCAGTCCGGGACCTGGAGTTGATGTGGCACGGACCGCGTTTTTCACGATCTCGTCCTGGAACTATCTGCACTATGCGCGTGCGCTTGCTGCCTCGCTCGCGGCATACCATCCGGATACTGCACGCATGATTGCCATCGCCGATACAAGGCGCGACGACCTGACCGGCGGCGATTTCCCGGAGTTCGATGCTTGCGTCTTCTTCGACGATCTCGACCTGCCGGATCGCCGCGCCTTCAGCTTCCGCTACGACGTCATGGAACTGAACACGGCGATCAAGCCGACTGTGTTTCGCCGGTTGTTCGCCGAAGGATATGACCGTGTCGTTTATCTGGACCCGGACATCATAGCCTATCGCCGCTTCGACGAGATGTTCGATGTCCTGGACCAGGGCGCTTCGGCGGTGCTCACCCCGCACGCGCTGGCGCCGAACCTCAACCCGGACGGGCCGAACGATCTAACATTCATGCAGGCGGGCGTCTACAATCTGGGCTTCATGGCCTTGGCCAACACGCCAGACACGCTTCAGCTACTGACATGGTGGGAGACGCGGCTGCGTACCGAATGCGTCTCCAATCGGCTCGCCGACGGACTTTTCGTCGACCAGAAGTTCGTCGACCTCTGGCCGGCCTACTGCGCCGGAACGCACATCCTGCGCAACCCGGCCTACAACGTCGCTTATTGGAATCTCGACACCCGCTCGATCGAGCGGCATGGCGATGCTTATGAGGTTGACGGCGTGCCGCTTGCCTTCTTCCATTTCAGCGGCGTGGTTCCCGGCGACAGATCAATCTTGTCAAAGCATCAGAGACGATGGAAGCCCGACAGCACGCCTGAACTGGAGAGCCTTTTCGACGACTATCACGCCCGTCTCGAGATATTCGGGCGCCAGACATTCGCATCGATCCCCTACGGCTTCGGAACCTTTGCCGACGGAACCGGCATTCCGACTGCCGCACGGCGGCTTTTCCGCGAGCGGTTCGAACCGTTTTCCGGCGATCCTTTCGGGGATCTGCCGTCCTATCTCAATCGCCCGGCCGATCTTGTTCCCAATCCCGGCGATGCGATCACATGGTTCATGTACGCGTTATGGAAGACACGGCCGGACTTGCAGGCCTATTTTGATTTGCGCGGCAACGACTCGCAGCTGAGCTACGCCGACTGGTATGTCCGGGAAGGGGCGGCAGAGTCCCGCATTCCCGCGGCGTTCGTGCAGCCGGTGGCAAAACGAATTTCCGGCCTCGGCGCTCAGGACAAGACAGTCGCCAGAAGTTCGCGGCTCGGCGCGGGCTTGGCGCGCCTCGGCTATCGCCTGCTGATGAAACTTCAGCCAAGGATGAGATGGTTCTACCGGCGAATCCCGTCGGCCGCGCGCAAGCGCTTCCTCGATGCTGTGTTCCGGCGCGCCTGGCCCGCGGCCTTCGGCGGCGGATCGGTGCCGCTCGGGCAGGGCATTTCGCTGATCGGCTACCCCTTCGCGGAAATGGGCGTGGGCGAGGCCATGCGGTCGCTGGCACGCTCGATCGAGAGCGTCGGTGCCAACTATGAGGTCGTGAACTTCGACGAGCAGGTGCGTTCTTCCCAGAAGGATCGTACGCTCGAGAATAGGCTGACAGATGCGCCGTCGAAATCTGTCAATGTCTTTTGCGTCAACGCCGACATGCTGATGTCGACCATGCGCGGCGTCGGCACCGGTGTGCTCCACAACCGCTACAACGTCATCCGCCCTTTCTGGGAGCTGTCGCGCATCCACCCACGATGGATCGAGGGCCTCAAACAGGTCGACGAAATCTGGGCGCCCACGAGCTTTGTCGCGGATGCCTTCATCTCAGGTATTGATCGCGAGGTGATCCATATACCGGTCTCGGTTTCGGTACCATCGGATGTGCGGCCGGACCGGGACCGTTTCGGCATCTCGACCGACGCGACCGCGTTTCTGTTCGCCTTCGACTTCTCATCCTACCCCGCCCGCAAGAACCCCGGGGCGGTGCTTGAGGCCTATCGGCGGGCGTTCGCGGCTGACCGAAAGCGCAATGTCTCGCTCGTCATGAAGACGATGGGGCAAAGCGCGGAGAAGGACGATATCCTGGCCGCTATTCGCCGCCTTGCACAGGACGACGGCAGGATCGTGCTGATCGACAAGGTGCTGACGCGCGCTGAAATGCATTGCCTGACCGCCTCCTGCGACGTCTTCGTCTCCTTGCACCGCTCAGAGGGTTTTGGCCTGGGAATCGCCGAAGCGATGGCTTTCGGCAAAGCGGTGATCGCCACGGACTTTTCGGGTAGCAGAGATTTTGTCAGCGACAAAACCGGCTTTCCCGTTCCGTTCCGATTGATCGATGTCGAACCGGATCAATACCCCTATTTCGTCGGCGGCCAGCAATGGGCCGATCCCAATATCGACGAGGCCGCGCGCATCATGGCCTCGCTCGCCGACGATCGCGACAGGGCGATCACCGTCGGGGCTGAGGCAAAGTTGTTCATGGAGACTTTCCACAGCCCGCAGGCTGTCGGCAGGATCATCGACACTAGGCTGCAGCAAATCTACGGCCACCGCAACGCGCTGATGGGGTGGTGAGGGAGCCCCTCACGCCGCAAGCACCGCCCGATCCAGCCCGCGTATGATCCGCGCCAGTTCCGCGCACTCGTCCTGGCGCACCTTGTTCTTGCGCCAGGCCATGCAGATCATGCGCTGCGGCATCGGCTCCTGGAACGGCACGATCCTCAGATCCGGCATGACCCCGGCGGCACTTGCCGCCATTTCCGGCACCAGCGTGACGCCGAGCCCATGCGCCACCATCTGCAAGAGCGTCGTCAGGCTAGTCGCGCCGTAGCTTGCCATCGCCACCGGCCGCACATTGCCGCAGACGGCCAGGGCCTGCTCGCGCAGGCAGTGGCCTTCCTCCAGAAGCATCAGCCGCTCAAGCGCCGGGCTCTCGGGCGGCACCGGCGGCGAGGCGAAGGCCGGATCGCCGGCGGGAACCGCGAGGAAGAAGCGGTCGGGAAAAAGCGCTTCGGTGACGATCGCCGGCTGATCGAGCGGCAAGGCCGCTATGAAGGCGTCGAGCCGGCCGGTGGCCGCGTCCTCGACCAGCGACGCGGTCACCGCTTCGCGCAGTTCGAGCTGCAGGGCAGGGTAGTGCTTTTTCAGCTCCGGGAGCACATGCGGCAGGAGATAGGGCGCGACCGTCGGGATCATGCCCAGCCGGAAGCGTCCTTCCATGGTCGGGCGGCCGCGCCGGGCAGTCGTCTCGACGTCACGTATATCGGCCAGAATGCGCTCGATACGCGGCTGCAGGGCGAGCGCCTCGTCGGTCATGCGCACCGCCTTGCCGCCGCGCTCGAACAACAGGCAGTTCAGCCGCTCTTCCATCTCGGCGATCTGCGCGGAAAGGGCCGGCTGGCTGACGCCGGCAAGCTTCGCTGCGCGGCCGAAATGCAGCGTCTGCGCCAGCGCGTCGAAATACTGCATCTGTCGGACGGTGAGGCCAATCATAAGAAAATCCTATCAAATGAAACAGGAAAGGCAATTTGTCTTTATCGGCTGGCCGGCCTAGTCTGGAATCGTTCCAGGTTGGCGCGGCCAGCGGCCGCCCCCGAGAATTTCGGGAAAATTCAACCTCGGCAAAATTCAACCTCGGCAAAAACCTCTGCAGAATCGGAGACTAAGATGGACGCCAAAACCGACGATAACAGCGCTGGCAAATGCCCAGTGGCGCATGGATCCGCCGGCCGGACCAACCGTGACTGGTGGCCGAACCAGCTCGACCTTGCCGTCCTGCATCAGCAGTCGAACCTGTCGGACCCGATGGGCGAAGATTTCGACTACGCCAAGGAGTTCGCGAGCCTCGACCTCGATGCGGTGGTCAAGGACCTCACCAAGGTCATGACGGATTCGCAGGATTGGTGGCCGGCCGACTTCGGCCATTACGGGCCGCTCTTCATCCGCATGGCTTGGCACAGCGCCGGCACCTATCGCATCGGCGACGGCCGCGGCGGCGCCGGTGCCGGCCAGCAGCGCTTCGCGCCGCTGAACAGCTGGCCGGACAACGCCAATCTCGATAAGGCGCGCCGGCTGCTGTGGCCGGTCAAGCAGAAATACGGCCGCAAGATTTCGTGGGCCGACCTTCTGATCCTCACCGGCAACGTCGCGCTGGAATCGATGGGCTTCAAGACCTTCGGCTTCGCCGGCGGCCGCGCCGATGTGTGGGAGCCGGAGCAGGACGTGGACTGGGGCTCCGAAACTAAGTGGCTCGGGGATGAGCGGTATTCGGGCGACCGTGAACTGAGCGGCCATCTCGGCGCCGTGCAGATGGGCCTCATCTACGTCAACCCGGAAGGCCCGAACGGCAAGCCGGATCCGATCGCCGCCGCGCGCGACATCCGCGAGACCTTCGGCCGCATGGCGATGAACGACGAGGAAACCGTGGCGCTGATCGCCGGCGGCCATACCTTCGGCAAGACCCATGGCGCCGGTGACGCCTCGCTGGTGGGCGCCGAGCCCGAAGGCGCGGGCATCGAGGCGCAAGGCCTCGGCTGGTCGAGCAAATACGCCTCCGGCATCGCCGGCGACGCCATCACCTCGGGCCTCGAGGTCATCTGGACGACGACGCCGACCAAATGGAGCAACAACTTCTTCGACAACCTGTTCAATTACGAATGGGAGCTGACGAAGAGCCCGGCCGGCGCCCATCAATGGACGCCGAAGGCCGGCGCCGGAGCCGGCACCGTTCCGGACGCGCACAACCCCTCCAAGCGTCACGCGCCGGCGATGCTCACCACCGACCTCGCGCTGCGTTTCGACCCGGCCTACGAGAAGATCTCGCGCCGCTTCCACCAGCATCCGGAACAGTTTGCCGATGCCTTCGCCCGCGCCTGGTTCAAGCTCACCCACCGCGACATGGGCCCGGTCGTGCGCTATCTGGGTCCGCTCGTGCCGAAGGAAGAGCTGATCTGGCAGGATCCGATCCCGGCGATCGACCATGAGCTGGTGAGCGAGGCCGACATCGCTTCGCTCAAGGCCAAGATCCTGGCCTCCGGCCTCTCGGTCTCGGAGCTGGTCTCGACCGCCTGGGCTTCGGCCTCGACCTTCCGCGGCTCGGACAAGCGCGGCGGCGCCAATGGCGGCCGTATCCGGCTTGAGCCCCAGAAGGACTGGGAGGTCAACCAGCCGGCCCAGCTCGCAAAGGTGCTGGCCAAGCTGGAAGCTCTCCAGAAGGAGTTCAACGCCGCGCAGGCCGGCGGCAAGAAGGTCTCGCTCGCCGACCTCATCGTGCTCGGCGGCGTCGCCGCGATCGAGAAGGCGGCGAAGGACGGTGGCACCGAGGTGACGGTGCCCTTCACGCCGGGCCGCATGGACGCTTCGCAGGAGCAGACGGATGTCGCCTCCTTCGCTGCCCTGGAGCCGAAGGTCGATGGCTTCCGCAATTATGCTCGCGGTCGGTTGCCGATGTCGGTCGAAGCGATGCTGGTCGACCGCGCCCAGCTCCTCACGCTGACGGCGCCCGAACTGACCGTACTGGTCGGCGGCCTGCGCGTGCTCGGCGCCAATGCCGGCGGATCCAAGCATGGCGTCTTCACCGACAGGCCGGGCACGCTGACCAACGACTTCTTCGTCAATCTGCTCTCGATGGCGACCGTCTGGGATCCGGCGGCCGGCTCAGAGCCGGGCTCGGACGAGGTCTACGAAGCGCGCGACCGCAAGACCCAGCAAGTGAAGTGGACCGGCACCCGTGCCGACCTGATCTTCGGCTCGCATGCGCAGTTGCGCGCGCTCTCCGAGGTCTACGGCTCGGCCGACGCCAAGGCGAAGTTCGTCAAGGATTTCGTCAAGGCCTGGACCAAGGTGATGAACGCCGACCGCTTCGACATCGCCACGAAGTAAGATCGTATCCTCCCAACGAAAAAGGCGCGGGTCATGCCCGCGCCTCAGACTGCTGACAAACCTCTGGCATTTGCCGGGGGTTTTTGATTCACTGGGTCATGTTGAAGCGACCCGCCC